>DMGO01000107.1:0-7351 GCA_003449795.1 Gammaproteobacteria bacterium
ATTCTCAGTAAAAAATAGGAGCCACAATCAATGATTCAGAAAGATCCCAGAGAATACGGATTCTTCATGCCTGGCGAATGGTCTGATCACGAAGCTTGCTGGATGGCCTGGCCAGCCAGAGTTCATCTATGGCCAGATGTTGATGCGACTAAAAAAGCCTATGCCGATGTGGCTAATGCAATCGCAGAATTTGAACCCCTGAAACTTATTGTGAAACCATCGATGATGCAAGATGCAAAAAAATATGTTTCAGAACAAGTTCAACTCATTGAAATGGAGATTGATGACTCTTGGACCAGAGATTCGGGGCCAAACTTTCTAGTAAATGATTCAGGATCCATTGCAGGATCGACATGGGAATTCAATGCTTGGGGCAATAAATTTGAACCATATGATCAGGATGCTCTGATGGGCAGTAGAATTTTAAGCCTGATGAATGCTGAAGAGTTTAAATCAGAAATGATCGCAGAAGGCGGAGGCATTACAGTTGACGGAGAAGGAACTGTAATCACTACAGAATCATGCTTTCTTAATAAAAATAGAAATCCAAGCATGACTAAAAGAGAGGTTGAAGAAGAGTTGTGCAGAACATTGGGTGCTAAAAAGGTGATTTGGATCCCTGGCGATGTTAATGAAACAGGAACTGATGGCCATATTGACGGCATTGCAGCCTTTATTGAGCCTGGAAGAATTTTAGTGGAAATCAATTCAGACAAGTCCGATCCTCACTACCAAGTTTGCATGGATAATTTTAATGCGCTGAAGAATGTCAAAGACGCCAAAGGAAGAATGCTAGAAATTGAAACGATACATGAAGGAGATTATTCAGAACTCGTATTTGATGAATGCAGATCTTACATCAATTCATATCTTGCCAATGGCGCTGTGATTGTCCCTGGATATAATCATGAAAGAGACGAATGGGCAATAGAAACGTATGAAGAGATTTATCCGGAAAGAAGCGTTGTTCAAGTCCAAATTTCAGACATCGCAATTGGTGGGGGTGGAATCCACTGCATCACCCAACAAGAACCGAAGGCAAACTAATATCAAAAATACCCTGCCATGGATGAATTCTTAAGAGTCTTTACTGAAGGTGATTTTGATGAAAGCTATATTGATGACATTTATTCAATAAACCAAGACAATGTGCCGGAGGTTGGCTCATTGGATTCATTAGATCAACAAAGAAAGCTCTTATCCATTAGCTCATATCACTCGATCCTATTAAAAAATCATGAATTAATTGGATTTGCTATTTGTTTTAGGGAATCTCGGCCGTATTGGTCGGAAAATTATAAGTATTTTGAAAATAAACTGGAGCAATTCTTATATGTTGATCGAATTGCAATTCGAAGCGAATATCGGAGACAAGGTCATGCAAAAAGGATGTATGAAGACATATTCAATTTTGCCAGAAAAGATAATCTGCCTGTAACTGCTGAAGTAAATACGAAACCGGCCAATGAAGGCTCCATAAGATTCCATGAATACATGGGATTCAAAGAGGTTGGAGTGAGGTCATTTGATGATCATGATGTGGCCTATTTTGAGACAAATCAAAGCGAGAAATAAGAACCAGATTGATGTAAAATTCTCTCCAAATTCTTAATCCCCTAAATCCAATTGAACGACTTAGAAAAAAATATACACACCGCTGAGGAAACAAAAAATCCCATTGCAAAAATCCTTTGGATCTTGCTCGGCTCATTTTTCGTAATGATTGGTGCGATTGGTGCTGTAGTCCCTGGTCTTCCAACAACGCTATTTTTAATACTAGCTGCAGCTTGTTATATCAGGTCGTCACAAAAACTCTATGATTGGCTGATAACAAACAAAACCTTTGGGCCATATCTCAAAGATTATAGAGAGGGTAAAGGCATGCCAAGAAATGCGAAAATCCTTGCGGTCAGCATGATCGTTCTATTTGTAGGTTATGCCATTATTTTTGCCCTTGAAGGGTTAATGTTGAAAGTTTTCGTTGGTTTGTTTGGGATGATAGGAATATTTTACATAATCCTAAAAGTCCCCTCTTCCGAAAACATAGGCAATGAGCGATCCAAATAAAAACATTCACATTGCAAAAGAGGCGTCCAATCCACTTATCAAAGTGCTCTGGATCATTGCTGGTAGTATTTTTGTATTGCTAGGAGGACTTGGTGTCCTGCTGCCTGGACTTCCCACAACTCCTTTTCTAATTCTGGCTGCAGCCTGTTATATCAGGTCATCACAAAGACTTTATGATTGGCTGATTACAAATGAGACTTTCGGACCTTATCTCAAAGACTACAGAGAAGGAAAAGGCATACCGAGAAGAGCTAAAAAAATAGCTTTGAGTATGATGACAATCTTTGTGGGCTATGCGGTTCTGTTTGCTTTGGATGATCTCATTGTCAGAATCGGTGTCTTAGTATTGGGAATGATTGGTTTCTACTACGTAGCCTATAGGGTTCCAACAGCCAAAGAATAACAGGCCATTATTTACTCCTTTCTACCAAAATGCATCGTTATGAAGTAGAGAATCGGTGTCATTAGAAGCCACGGAACTTGTCCATGCAATGTGATCGTTCGATCACCGTATTGGAACAAAACTGGGTTCATCCAAGGACCAGTTGGCGCCAATGGTGCCCATGATAGATCCTTTCCAACGGCAAGTTGATCATAATAGAGAAACATTTCAACTAAGATATTTTGGCTTATGCACCAAATCAGAAGGATCAAAAAAGCACCAATATTCCACTGATTAAATACTGTGCGATCAGATCCCATTAATTTACCTGTTAACAATATCCCACCAAGGCTGATGGTTCCAGCATCTGCAAGTGAGTTCATGAGCCAATTGATATTCTTAGGTATGAGTTGATTCAAAACCTCTGATCTTCTTAAATCAACTGGATCTCCAGCATATAGTCCATAGGTAAACCATAATTCCCAACCAAGGGCACAAATCAAGAAAGTAGAGAGGTATATTTTGAGTATTGACCGAGGCAGTCGATCCCTTAGATGCAGGTTCAAAAGTATGATGATTGGAACAATTGCGGTGGTGTAGACCACTACCACAACTCTCAATTCCTCAAAAGTCATCATTCAGACCCGACCTTGTAATCATACTGATTAATGGTTAAGACAATTTTACCGAAAGTTTTCCTCTTTGATGCCATATAAGCATAAGCGTCTTGAAAATCCTCAAATGCAAATATTTTGTCAATAACCGGCATTAAATCTCCATTGTCAAAACCACTTTCAATAAATTTTACTGCTTCATCCATTTGATCTGCATAATTTTGAACAGAAAAAAATCGCAAAGTTGCATTTCTTTTTGTCAGTTCAAGCTGGGTGTCAAGATCGAGTTCCACTTTTGAATCATCAATGCCGCCATAAAGAATAATCTTTGCATTATCAGCCAATGAATAAAGGTATTGATTGAAGAACCGTCCATTGATCGGATCAAAAACAATATCCACGCCATCACCGCATGTTACTTCTCTGATCATAGAGGGAAAGTTTTCGTCTTCTGAGATCAGCACTTCACTAGCACCCATATCATTTAAAAAACTTTTATTGTCTTTATCTCTAGTAGTACAGACAGTGGTTGCACCAATCATATTGGCAATTTTTATTGCTGCGATCCCAGCAGTAGAAGTTGCAGCTGATATTAAGATCTTGCTGTCCTTATTTATATTTCCTTGCTTGATTAAACCAAAGTATGCGGTCGTATACTGTCCCATCACTGATGCAGCTTCAATGTCTGAAAAATCTTTGTATGCTTCAACAATTGAATCGTGATGAATGATTGCAAATTCACCGTGTTCTCCATAAGGGCCAGAAAAATATGGCAATGAACAAACCCTTTTACCGATCCAAGATGGATCTATATTTTTGCCTACAGCATCAACCACTCCCACAGAATCATGGCCTATTCTTGCAGGGAGTTCGGCTAGTTTTTGAGTGTAGTTATCTTGCATATAATCGACATCTCCCCAGTTGAGACAGCAGGCACTGACTCTAATCCTGACAGTATTCTCAGGAGGATCAGTTAGTGGGATGTCATCTATCTGAAGTCCATCTGCACCCGTCGGTTGATGTAAACGAATCACTTTTGGCATTGGCTTTATCTCTCTTTTATTCTGTTTACAAGTAAAGTCATCATGTAGTAAAGAAAGCCAGCAATCAATAGGGAATCCAAGGCTGGGAGCCCAAAAGTAAGTTGGGTGTTATTCGTTGGTAAGAATGAGAATGAAACAGCAATGATGCATGAAATGATTGCTCGATAATTAAGGGAAGGTGCGTAGCCTAATTCATCGATAGAATAATTCTTCTTTTTTCTGAGCAAATAATAGTCTGCAATCAAGATGCCACCCACTGGTGTAAAAATGGCTGTGAGCAAGATCAAGAAGGAGGTTAATTGTTCTAAAATATTCATGAGCGCTGCTATGGTAGCTAATGTACCTGTGAGCAGTGCCATGTGCCATTGCTTAGCCTTCATATAGATGCTTGATAGACTCAACGTAGCTGAATACAAATTGATCCCATTGACTATCCATGAAGACAAGAAGATTAGAAACACTGCAGCTAAACCAAGACCTAGTGCATTCATTATTCTAATAATATCGGTCTCATTGGTGGCCACTGCTGCAAAAAATGCAACCGTGTAAGCCAAGGTTGATAATAGGAAATAAGGCATGAAAGAGGCTGTGGCAACATCCTTTGTTGTCCGAGCAAAACGACTATAGTCAGACATTAGAATTGCTCCAAGGACAAAGGCACCAATAACTGCATCGGCTGCCATGGTTACGGTCATTGGATTTGCATCAAGAGCCTCTTGGCTGAGTCTATTCCCCCAAATAGCAAAAGCTTTATAGCCCAGTGATGCTGTCAATATAATAAGCAAAGGGGTGATCCATGTAGAAAGAGACTCTAATAATTTAAACCCCTTTACCGCACTGTAAGTCATTAGGAATCCGCCAATGATTTCGATGAGATAATTAGGGACATTGACATCAAAAATAGAACGCATCAATTGATTAAGTGAGGCGCTAAAAATATCCATACTGATCCCGTACCAACCGAGCAAGGCAATAGCCAATGAAATATTTAGTAAAATTGCACCGTTTTTTCCAAAGATTATTTTTATAAGAACATATGAGCTCAATCGACTCCTGACTCCAATCATTCCGACGATGTATGCAAGTATCGAAAGAAAAAAACCTCCTATAAGAAATGCAATTATTGAGTCTATAAAGCCTAGTGATAAACCTATCTGAGCGCCAAGCGATAAGGAACTCGCCCCGAAGACCATAACTGCAGTAACCATTGCAATTGATAATCCACTGTATCTAATATTTTTAGGAACTGGGATCGATGCAAAATCCTCAAGTTGATCATTCAACTTTTTCATGCCATCAGATGGATCTCAAATACCACTCAAAATCTTTATTGCTAATTTGTGATGAAAATCTATCTAGTTCACATGATCTGCAATGATGAAATATACGACAAAACTCCTCATCGAAATATTGAGGCAATATTGTTGCTTGATTGAATTCATCGAGAGCATCTTGCCATTTAACTGGCAATGTAACCTCAGGGTCAATGACTTCACTTTCTTGAATCATCTCGGGTGGAGAGATCTCGTTCGTCAATCCGTGATGCATACCGGCCAATACAGAAGCAACAACCAAATATGGATTGGCATCAGCGCCCGCTGAGCGATGTTCAATTCTGACATTGTCATCATCAGAAAGAGGAATCCTTAGCGATAGATTTCTATGATTAGGCCCCCAATTGGGTGTAATGGGTGCAAAAAATCCTGGTGCGAAACGTCTATAAGAGTTTGCGTTGGGGCAAAAAATTGCCATCCCCTCTTTCATGGTCTCAGCAAGACCGCCCACTGCGTATTGAAGGTTTTGATTAAACCCGGTTGAGTCGCTCTTATCGTGAACAAAAACAGAATTCCCGTTACCATCTTTTAAACTGACATGAATGTGCATTCCCGATCCTGCAGATTCCAAAAATGGTTTTGCCATGAATGTGGCTCCCATCCCAAATTCCCTGGCTGTCTCTTTGACTGCTCTTCTTAGAAGCATGGATTGATCACATGCCAAAATAGCATCTGATACATGATGCAGATTGGTTTCAAATTGCCCTGTTGAAAACTCAGATATTGCCGTGCCCACTGGAATATTCTGCTGATCGCATATTTCTTGGAGACGGTTAAAAAATGGATCAAGCTCTCTTAGATCTTCTAACGAATAAACTTGGGGTCCAGCTTGATGCAAAATGGTGCCAGGCGTTGGGCTGTGTCTTGGAGTGACCATTAAACCGTCGTGATCTAGATAGAGGTAAAACTCCAGCTCTACTGCAATTGTTGCATGCAAATCATCATCTGCAAGTTTTTGCACGACTCGATTCAGCACATTTCTTGCTTCATGCGGATAAGCATTCCCCTCTCTATCAACCAATGTAAGTAAGACTTGTGCCATTTCTTTTTGAAGCCATGGAACCGGAGCAAGTGATCCATCCACTGGATGACCAAATATATCTGGATCTCCATCATCACTTCCCAGTATGAGTCCATCAATGACATCGCCACCGGAATCCAATAAAGGAGTCGCGGCACAAAAGTTAAGGCCCTTCTCAAAGAGTGACTCTGCTTCATGAATATCGACTCTCTTGCCTCGAATGATTCCATTGTTGTCTGGCATCATGACTTCAACGCCGACAGTATTTGGGTGCTTTTTAAGAAATACTTTTAGTTCCGTCACGTTCAGTCGCTCTTCCCAAAAACAAGATTCCGTCTCCATTCAAGCGCTGCTTTGATGCCTTCTTTTTTGAGAATGTCGTAAAACTCTGTTTTCTCATCGTAATCAGTTGTCTCAAGAAGCATATTTGCCTCTGACGCATCATCGAGTGCTGATCTCATGCCACTGATTTCCATAGTTTTATTGATGGCTTTTTTGGTGATTGCTACAGACATCATGTCATTGGCTGCAATGGTTTCAGCGAATTCAATGCCTGTTGACTCAAGATCTTCTAGATCAACGACTCGATTGATAAGTCCCATCTCATAAATCCTTTGAGCGGGTATGCGTTTGTCTGCACAGAGTAATATTTCCTTGGCCAGTTTGGGTCCTGTTAACCACGGCAAATTCAGTACCACGATTCCGCTGGCTATGGATACTTCTGGCTCTCCAAACAATGCACAACTTGAGGCAACGGTGAGATCACAACTCAAAGCCAACTCCATGGCTCCACCAAGACAGTATCCTTGAACACAAGCAATGGTTGGTTTGGGTGAATCCCAAAAACGCATGATGGTATCAAAGTCATTTTGAAGAGCAGCACGAATGTC
>DMGO01000092.1:0-2621 GCA_003449795.1 Gammaproteobacteria bacterium
GACTGAATAAAGATATTTGATGTGCTTTTGAAGCTTTGTGAAAAACTAAAACTATAAAATTGCTCTAAATTCTCATGTTCAGCATTGTTTTGGTCCCAATAATCAACATTATAACTTCTGCTTTTTGAAATTGATTGATCTTCAAAATCGGTTCTTGTATAACCAACTGTTGCACCATATGCCATCAAATCATTTCTCCAGAGATATCCCATATCATTGACGTTCAAGTCATCACTGAAGTAGTAAATTTCAGCACCGTACCTCCACTCTTTATTTGGTCTATGCATGGCCATTGTCCTTGATCCAAAACCACTGTCTTCATCGCTAATATTAGAAAACATATTTATATGCTCTATTCTCAGCCCTGAATCAGAGAGGTATTGATAGTCAATGATATTCACAGTTGCTTGTCTATCTATGAAAGATTTGTCAGCATGTGTTGCCATGTGGCCAATTCGGTGATTTCCAACATTATGAATTGTTCTAAAAGCATAGAAATTACTGCCTTCGCTGAAATCTTCATCTTTCTCGAAAGTTGCAAATGCTCCAAAATCAGTTGATTCGCCCCTTTGAGTAAATTTAAATGCCATATCAATTCCGTTGGTATTTAACTTGCTGGCATTACATTGATCTTCTAAATCATCACTGCCACCCTGAGCTTCAGAGTACTTTGTGCAATCATAAAGCGGTCTCGCTCCTATCCTTCTTGTATGGAGCATTGAATAGAGCTCAAAACCTGGATACCAATCAAGCTCAATATTGAACATCGACTGGCTTTGTGTAAAAAATGGTCTCTTATCAGAGTAGAAAGTTTCTCTAGGGGAATAATTGATCACAATATTATCGCTCTCAACTTGACCAAAATCAGGATTGATTGTTGCAACCAGTTCACCGCCTGAGCCTGTGTTGTAAATGATTTCACTGCCCGCATCAAATGATGATTCATCAGTGATGAAATCATTATTTGCAACTGTGTATGGGAAAAAATCGAGGCTTTTTGGATTGGCTTGAACGACTTCAACCTTATGAAGAACTGATAAAAACTCTGATCGCTGAAAAGATGCTGCAGGAAAACCAATTCCTATGCCTAAGTGCTGAATCATCCTGCTCACACTGACTCCAATTGTTCGCTTTTCTTCATCTTGTTTATTCATCGGTGCCATGTTCCATGGAATAAAGAATTCTGAATACCAGTTCTCATCATTTTCAGACGTTTCAGCAAACCATTCTCCATCCCAATCACCATCTATCTCATTTTCATTTGTAATTGTGTAATCAAGAACAGATTTGCCCAGAGCAATACCAAGCATGTATGCAGTATTTCCAGTGTTGTCTAAATCAACAACAACCACATTTCGATCATGATTCTCTCTCAGTCCATCTCTCGCATGCCTCCTGCGATCTCTTGTTTCATTTGGCTGTTGATTGATAAAGCCAAAGTAGATGCCATTTTCATCTGAGTAAATCAGAACTTTTGTTTCATAATCAGGAGTTTCTAGACTGAAAGGATTAATGATAGTTAATTTATCAATGCTCTGTGCTTGCTGCCATTCATCCTCATCTAACTTTCCATCAATCACAATGGATGCATTGGCATATATGGGCGCTAATAGCAGAGATAAAAAGAAAAATTTTCTAGAGGTAATTATCACGACACTATTTTCGCAGTATCTTCAATTGTAGATGTATTAATTGCAGGGAAATAAGTAACTTCATTCTGAAGGGCCCTAAAGTTCTTTTTTGTTATACCTTCTAAATTTGGTCTTTTCTCATTGGGCTCAGATCCATCACCCAAGCCTCCTCCAAACTCAATGATAGAATCAACTTTCATGTTTGCAGCTGTCTGCATGCATCCAAGCCAATCAACCGGTTTGAATAATTGATTGTAGAGTAATTCTGCTGTATCACTTCCATCTATTTTATGCATCTCTGATGAAAAATTAGAGAGTACGGGCGCATTCATTTCTTTGAAAGTAATCTGACTTAGATGTTCTTTGAACTCTTCAGCTGCTTTATTCATCAGACTGGTATGAAATGCGCCTTCAGTTTTCAATTTGACTGTTCTTTTCTTAGGAAATTCCGATTTAAACATCTCTTCTAATTTAAGAATATCCTCATCAGAACCGCCAACCACAGTTTGTTTTAATTGATTCACTGTAGCTATTTCACAATTCGATTGATCAATAATATTTACTGCTGCTTCTCTCTCAAATGGCAATGCCAACATCGATCCGGAACCATATTTTCCCATCAACTCGCCTCTTTTACTAACCAGAGCCAAACCTTCTTCAAAGCTGATACTGCCAGAAACAACCAAAGCAGTGTATTCTCCAAGACTATGGCCTGCCAGTAGCATGGGGCTGATATCACAACCGACTACATCTGAGAAATATTTAAAGCAAGCGATCTGATGTGTCATCAAAACTGGTTGGGTATACTTGGTGAGATTAATTTCACTTTTTAGATCTTTAAACGATAATTCAGCAATATCGTAACCTAATACAGAAGAAGCTTCATTGTACAACTCCTTCACAGAATCTGATTTTTTAATCAAATCCGTGCCCATGCCTCTATATTGTGATCCTTGGCCAGGAAATATAAACATCACATTGGCCACTGCT
>DMGO01000129.1:0-2678 GCA_003449795.1 Gammaproteobacteria bacterium
TGGAGATAAATTAAATGCAGGCTTTCTTAAATACAGCCATTCAAGCCGCCAGAAAAGCGGGTGATATAGCGCAGATCAATTTTGATCGAATTGGCTCAAGTGATGTCAGAACAAAGGCATACAATGAGTTTGTCACTCATGTTGATGAACAAGCCGAGAAAGCCATTATTGATCTTATTCGATCCAGATATCCTGATCATTCAATTCTAGGAGAGGAACATGGAATGCAGGACAATGATTCTGAATTTCTATGGATTATTGATCCCATTGATGGGACCACAAACTATATTCATGGTTTTCCAGTTTACTGTGTCTCCATTGCTCTAAAGATCAAAGATAGGCTTGAAGTTGCCGTCATTTATGATCCATCCAGACAAGAGCTTTTTACTGCCATCAGAGGAATGGGCAGCCAACTGGATGGCAGAAAGATTCGGGTCAGCAAACATGCAACACTTCAGGGCTCATTATTGGGCACTGGATTTCCATTCAGAGATCAAAAAGATTGGCTTGAACTTTACTTAGATATTTTTACTGACTTCACAAAAATTGTGGGAGCAATCAGGAGGCCCGGTTCAGCAGCATTGGATCTTGCATATGTAGCAAGCGGCAGATATGACGGTTTTTGGGAATTTGGTCTAAAATCGTGGGATGTTGCAGCAGGAGTGCTCTTGATTCAAGAAGCTGGAGGCATTGTTCAAAATATCATTCCTGATACAGATCCAGTAGAAAGCGGAAGTCTTTTTTGTGGCAATCCTAAGATTTTTGAAGGCATGCAAGAGATCATTCACCCATATGACAAAAGGTTGAAAGCCTTTGCCTAAGGCATCCCGTCATCCACCTCTTCTCGTTTAACAGGAATTAGATCAGTGGTTGATATATCCAGATAAAAAATAGATGTCGATGCAACGAAGATTGAAGAGTAAGTTCCAATCAAAACACCCACAATCAGAGCAATTGAAAAGCCCTCCAAAGACGAACCACCGAAAACATAAAGCGATAAGAGCACAAGTAACGTTGTTGAGCTTGTAATAATGGTTCTTTTGATGGTTTGAGTAATTGCTGAATTAAGAATATCCAAAGTCTGCGCTGTTCTCATTGATCTAAAATTTTCCCTGATGCGATCAAAAATGACAATGGTGTCATTGAGGGAATAACCCACGACCGCTAGTATTGCTGCAAGTACAGATAAATCAAAGGTCAATTGGAAAAAAGAAAAAATACCGAGTGTGATCATCACATCATGAATCAAAGCCAACACGGCACCAATTGAGAATTTCCACTGAAAACGAAAGACGATATAGATCATGATCATGATTAATGCAAATATCATTGCCAAACCACCCTGCTCTGTAAGCTCTTCTCCAACTTGTGCACTAATGTACTCCGAGCTTTTCAGTGTTACGTAATTTTCAGAAGCCTGAAGCATGCCTATTACATCCTCGCCTATTTTCTTATTGTCGACGCCATTTCTAGGTGGAATTCGAACCATGAGGTCCTGAGAAGAACCTGAGTTTTGTACAATGGCATCATCGTATCCACCTGAAGCTAGGTTACTTCGAACGTTTTCAATATTTGGTGCGGTTTCAAAACTGATTTCAATCTGAATACCCCCTGTAAAATCAATTCCTAAATTCAGCCCTTTTGTCATCAGTGAAAACGCTGATACCACAATCAGTATGATTGACATGATCGTGGTTGATTTCCGAGCAGATAAAAAATTTATGGCCTTCATCACGTGACTATATCCTCAGTTTTTCTATTGTTTTTCCGCCGTAAACTAAATTCACGAGTGCTCTAGAGGCAATGATTGCAGTAAAAAGAGAAGTCAGGATGCCAATCGAAAGTGTTATAGCAAAGCCTTTAATTGGACCGGTACCGAATGTGAAAAGAACAAGTGAGGCAATTAATGTCGTGACATTGGCATCTGTAATTGTTGCAAATGCTTTTTGGTATCCAGCACTGATACTGGCTTGTGGAGAATTACCATTATTGATCTCTTCTCTTATTCTTTCGAAAATTAAGACATTTGCATCCACTGCCATACCGACTGTTAGAACAATACCTGCTATACCTGGAAGTGTAAGAGATGCTTGAAGCATAGATAAAATAGCAACGATAAAAGTCAGATTAACCAATAGGCCAATATTGGCAATCAGTCCAAATCCTTTGTACCACATGATCATGAAAACAATCACAGCGATCAGCCCATAAAGAATTGCTGCAAAACCTTTGTCAATATTGTCTTGACCCAAGCTTGGGCCAACTGTTTTTTCTTCAATTTTAAATATTGGTGCTGCCAAAGCCCCTGCTCTTAGAAGAATTGCCAAATCCTTTGCTTCAAAAACCGTCAAACCCGTGATTTCAAATTGGCTACTGAAAATACCTCTGATTGTGGCGATGTTTATTACCTCTTTATCCAGGACAGTTCTGTTTACGAAAGCACCGTCCTGCTCTGAGGTTTCTTGTCTTTGCTGGACAAAGAGAACAGCCATGGGTTTATTAAGATTCTTCTTGGTGGTTTCAAGCATTGATTTTGAACCTTTGCTATCAAGCCTGATTGAAACCGCTGGTCTGCCTTGAGAAAAGGATTGTGATGCGTCTATGAGTTGGTTGCCTGTAACGATTGCTTTTTTCTTGAGCAAGACAGGGGTTCCTGCTCGATCATTAAAGAGTTCACA
>DMGO01000072.1:0-1656 GCA_003449795.1 Gammaproteobacteria bacterium
AAATGCTGAATATCATGCTGCAAAGGAAAAACAGAGTTTCATTGAAGGAAGAATAGCTGAAATTGAATCAAAACTATCTAACTCAGAAATCATAGACGTAACCAAGCTTTCCGTTTCCAATAAGATCATATTTGGAAGTACAGTAACTTTACTTAATATTGATAATGGCAATGTCGTCACTTACAAAATTGTTGGTGAGGATGAGTCTGATATTGATAATGGTTTACTCTCATACAAATCACCATTATCACGAGCAATGATTGGAAAAAGCATCGATGACTTGGTCGAACTTAAATCTCCTGAAAATACCCAAAGATTTCAGGTTACAGATATTTCTTATCATTGAGTTATGTCCAATCGTCATTGGAGGAAGTCCCAGTCTGAGGATTTTTTTGTTAAAGACTCTAAACTGAGAGGCTATAGATCAAGGTCAGTATATAAACTTTTAGAAATTGATCAGAAATTCAAAATATTTAAAAATGTAAAATCTCTGGTAGATATTGGCTCTACTCCAGGCGGATGGAGTGAATATGCTAGAAATAAGATTCGTTCTGGAAATTTATTAGCACTTGATATCAATTTAATGGATCCAATCGAAGGAGTAACCTTTATACAGGGAAGTATTGAGGATAAAGAAATTCAAGATTTAATATTTGAGAAGAACAATAGAAATAAATTTGACCTTGTAATTTCTGATATGTCGCCCAATAAGACTGGAAACAAGGTGAGCGATCAATTTAAATTTTATAACATTGCTGATGCAATCCTTGAATTTTCCCAAATTGGACTTATATCTAATGGGACGCTTGTCATGAAGGTTTTTATTGGCCATGGATTTGAAGAATTTAAATCTGAATTGAAAGAAAATTTCGAAAGAATTAACTACTTCAAACCAAAGTCATCAAGGAAAGAGAGCAGAGAAACCTACGTGATAGCAAAAAACATTAGGTATAATTGATTTATGAACAACTTCTTTAAGAACACACTTCTATGGATAGTGATAGCCATCACCTTGCTATCTTTTTTCCAATCATTCTCTCCTAATTCTATGCGACAGCAAACGCTGGACTATTCCACATTTCTTGAATTAGTTAGAACAGGAAACATAAGCGAAGTTGTTTTTGAGAATGAAATCATTAGAGCAAAAAGAATAAATGGCGACCGATTTGTGACCTACAATCCAGAAACCGACAACACAGCTCTCATTGGAGAACTAAATCGTTCGGGCGTAAACATCAGTGCCAGTCCACAAAAGGAACAAAATTTATTTGTCAGTTTACTTATCAACTCATTCCCCGTGATTTTATTAATCGGTGTGTGGATATATTTCATGCGTCAAATGCAAGGTGGCATAGGCGGTGGAAGAGGCGCCATGTCTTTCGGCAAGAGTAAGGCCAAGTTACTCGGTGAAGATCAAGTTAATGTCACTTTTGCTGATGTTGCAGGCATTGAAGAAGCCAAAGAGGAAGTCATTGAAATCGTAGAATTTTTAAGAGATCCATCCAAGTTTCAAAGATTGGGTGGAAAAATACCAAGAGGTGTTTTAATGGTTGGATCACCAGGAACTGGAAAAACACTACTTGCGAGAGCTATTGCTGGAGAAGCCAGGGTTCCATTTTTCACTATATCAGGCTCAGATTTTGTTGAAATGTTTGT
>DMGO01000072.1:1980-6566 GCA_003449795.1 Gammaproteobacteria bacterium
AATGTTTGTTGGTGTTGGTGCCTCTAGAGTCAGAGACATGTTCCAAGAAGCAAAATCACATTCTCCATGCATCATTTTTATAGATGAAATCGATGCTGTCGGTAGACAAAGAGGAGCTGGATTAGGTGGCGGGCATGATGAAAGAGAGCAAACACTCAATCAACTATTGGTTGAAATGGATGGTTTTGAAGACAATGTTGGTGTAATTGTCATTGCGGCAACAAACAGACCAGATGTACTTGATGCAGCTCTATTAAGGCCAGGAAGGTTTGACCGCCAAGTCGTTGTTCCATTACCAGACGTTAGAGGAAGAGAGCAAATCCTAAAAGTTCACATGAGAAAAGTCCCACTTGATAAAAACGTCAAGCCATCAATCATTGCAAGAGGTACCCCAGGATTTTCTGGTGCTGACTTAGCTAATCTTGTCAATGAATCGGCACTTATCGCCGCAAGAGGGAACAAAAAATACGTAAACATGGATGATTTAGAGAAAGCCAAAGATAAAATCATGATGGGCGCAGAAAGAAGGTCATTGGTTATGAGCGAAGACGAGAAAAAACTCACCGCGTATCATGAAGCCGGTCATGCCATTGTTGGGCTAAATCTTGAAGACCATGATCCAGTTTATAAAGTAACGATCGTTCCAAGGGGGAGGGCTTTGGGTGTAACCATGTTCCTTCCAGAAGAAGACAAATACAGCATCAGTAAAAAGAGACTCATCGGGCAAATTACAAGTTTATTCGGTGGAAGGGTTGCTGAGGAAATAATATTCGGAAAAGACGCTGTTACTACTGGCGCCTCAAATGATATTGAACGTGCAACAGAAATAGCCAGAAACATGGTCACTAAATGGGGATTATCAGACAAACTTGGCCCACTTGCATACAGTGAAGATGAAGGCGAGGTATTTCTAGGAAGATCTGTCACACAAACCAAGCATATGTCTGATGGAACTGCGAAAACAATTGATGAAGAAGTCAGGAAGATTATTGACCAAGCTTATTCAGTCGCCACTGAAATCTTAGAGAAGCATATTAAAAGACTTCACAATATGGCTGATGCGCTCATGAAATACGAAACCATCGAAGAATCACAGATCACTGATATCATGAACGATAAAGAACCCAGGCCACCTGAGGACTGGAATTCTGATGATTCTGACAAAGATGATCCATCAACACCAAACATCGGTGATCCAGCTACACAGCACTAAGCTCTAAACGAACTCCTTAAAAATAGTGGATTTAATAGCTGCCAAAGCTATACAATACAGCCCTTTATAAATTTGACTTACTGATGAAAGAACAAAAAGAGAAAATATTTGGAACTGATGGAATCAGAGGAAAGGTCGGTGAATACCCGATGACGATTGATTTTGCCATGAGACTGGCATCTTCAATTGCTAAGGTAATGACTCCCAATGGTGGCAAAGTTGCAATTGGTAAGGACACTCGAATCTCGGGTTATATGTTTGAGTCAGCATTGGAATCTGCTTTTGTTGCACATGGTTTAGAGGTGATTCTATTAGGACCGCTTCCTTCGCCAGCAATCGCGTATTACACCATCAAACAAAATTGTGATTTTGGAATCGTCATAAGCGCTTCACATAACTCATATGAATACAACGGTATTAAAATCATCAATCACCAAGGTGAAAAAATTGATCGCGAGATCGAGAGCATCATTGAGTCGAAACTTTCTGATACGCCCATAACAAATACTGCAGAAACACTTGGGAAAGCAAAAATCTCAAATACTTCTAGAAGTTTGTATAAATCTCTTTTGATGTCACTATTTGCAGACATCGATCATCACTTACCGCTCAAAGGGTTTAAAATTGTTGTGGATGCTTCGAATGGTGCTGCCTATAAAATAGCACCTCAGGTCTTACTTGATTTAGGTGCCGATGTAATACCAATTGCTTGTTCGCCCAATGGAAAGAACATAAATCTAGATTGTGGATCTTCACACCCAGAGACGCTCAGAAAAACAGTAGTGGCGACTGACTCAAACCTAGGAATAGCACTCGATGGTGATGCTGACAGAATTTTGATTGTAGATGAGAAAGGGAATATTTTAGACGGAGACCAGATACTCTATATACTTGCTAAGGCAAATATTTCTAATAAATCATTTAATCATAAAGTTGTTGGTACCATTACTACGAATTCAGGTCTTGAAATGAAGTTGCGGGATATGAATATTGATCTATATCGTTCAGATGTTGGTGATAAGAATGTTTATTCGATGATGAAAAAAACCGGTGCCATCATTGGAGGCGAATCATCGGGACATATCATTAACTCGGAATACTCACCTACTGGTGATGCATTATTAATTGCACTGATAATTATTAAAGAATCTCTCACTAAAGAATTAAAAATCAGTGAGCTTGTTAGTGATTTAGAACTTTTACCCGTCCTGAATGAAAACATTGATACTGAAAATTTATTACATACGAATGAAAACTTCCTAAGTGATCTTGCAAATGAGGTAAATTCAAAAAATCCTGAAGGCCGAGTTATCATTAGGCCATCGGGAACTGAACCACTTATTCGAATTTCAATAGAAAATAAAGACCAAGATGTTGCCAGTATTTTATCGAAAGAAATCATCAATACCATTAAAGAAAATGGATAAAAAGTTCTACATTGCTGCAAACTGGAAGATGAATGCATCATTGGCATTCATTGATGAATACTTTGCTTCATTGGGATCAGAATTTAAAAACTCCAATGAAATGATCATATGTCCTCCTGATATTTATATACAATCTGTAAAAGAAAAAGCTCCAAGCTTTGTAAAAGTAGGTGTCCAGAATATCTCACATCATGATTCTGGCGCTTACACTGGTGAATGCTCTGGAAAGATGATTGCTGATCAGTCAGCAAAATATGCAATCATCGGACATTCAGAAAGACGTGAGTACCATAATGAATCAAATGACCTGATAAGATTAAAACTTCTCAAAGCCATTGAACAAGACATAACTCCCATACTCTGTATAGGTGAGTCAATCGAACAAAGAGATTCCGGCCAGACTCTTGATGTAATAAATGATCAAATCAGAAGTGTATTGGATAATGAAATATTTTCAGCAAATACAAATATGCTAATCGCATATGAACCAATTTGGGCAATCGGTACTGGACTCACAGCAACACCAGATATGGCAAATGAAGTTCATGCACACATTAATTCTGTATTGAGTGAAATGTCATCAAATAGGATCCCAATACTTTATGGCGGTAGCATGAAATCATCAAATGCAAAAGAATTACTACAAATGGAACATATTCATGGAGGCTTAATCGGTGGCGCATCACTTGATGCTTCTGAATTTTTAAAAATATATAATATTGCGGAGGAAATAAGAAATGGCTAATGCAAATTCACTATTATTAAGTTTTCACGTAATCACAGCGATACTTATCGTTGTATTAATCCTTTTGCAAAAAGGAAAGGGAGCAGACATGGGGTCGGCATTTGGTGCTGGTGCTTCAGGGACACTTTTTGGTGCAAAAGGCTCTGCAAACTTCTTGTCGAGAACCACAGCAGTTCTCGCAACAGTTTTCTTTATAACCAGCCTTACGCTGGCATATTTGAATAAGGGGACAGTCGTTTCTGAAAGTGTTCTGGATCAAGTGGAATCACCAATCTCTCTTCCGGATGAAACAACACAAAATTTACCTCAAATACCGCAAGAATAAATAAACTCTAGCCGATGTGGTGGAATCTGGTAGACACGCTGTCTTGAGGGGGCAGTAGCGTAAGCTGTGCCGGTTCGAGTCCGGCCATCGGCAGAGAATCCATTTCTAAGAAAATCTCGAAAATTTTGAATGATAATAACTAAAAGATGTTACAATTCATCGCGGTTTAAGACACATTTAGAGTTTCCATAGAGATGCTTGAAAACTACGTGCCAATAGCAATTTTTATAATCATAGCTGGAGTACTTGGCTTATTAATGCTTGGCTTGGGATTTCTCTTCGGAAAAGGCGCTAAAACTAAAGCAAAACTGTCCCCTTATGAATGTGGTTTTGAGGAATTTGAAGATGCCCGAATCCCATTCGATGTGAGATATTATTTGGTTGCCATCCTATTCATAATTTTTGATCTAGAAATTGCCTTCTTATTTCCTTGGGCAATAGCGCTTGATGAGATAGGTCATGTGGGTCTTATTTCAATGGTAATTTTTCTTCTTGTTTTGGTTATAGGATTTGTGTACGAGTGGAACAAAGGAGCTTTGGATTGGGATTAGAGACTGATAATAATTTAATCGATCAACAGGGTCCCGGGTTCATCATCACTTCAGTTGATAAGCTCGTAAATTGGGCTAGAACCGGGTCGATGTGGCCTGTGACTTTTGGCTTGGCCTGTTGTGCTATTGAAATGATGCATGCAGGAGCAGCTAGATATGATACAGATCGTTTTGGAGTATTCTTTAGGCCGAGCCCAAGACAATCTGATGTCATGATTGTCGCTGGAACATTGGTTAATAAAATGGCGCCAGCACTCAGAAAGGTTTATGACCAAATGGCAGAACCCAAATGGGTTATCTCTATGGGATCATGTGCCAATGGAGG
>DMGO01000072.1:6959-16364 GCA_003449795.1 Gammaproteobacteria bacterium
TATGTACCTGGTTGTCCTCCCACTTCAGAGGCACTAATCAACGGAATCATAGAACTTCAAGAAAAAATCAAAAAAGAAGAATCAATAGCAAATGGATAGGCAATCGGACACAAAGGCTTTAGAGGATGTACTTCAGAAATATGAAATTGAAGTATCCATGAATCGGTCTAATGTTGAAATCAAAATAAATCCTGAGCAATTGATTGAAGTGGCTACAGCACTTAAAAGTAATCTATCTTTTGAATTATTAATGGATGTCATTGCAGTTGATTATCTGACATACGGCGATGTGGATTGGAAAACGAATAATGCCACCAGCACAGGCTATTCTCGGGCAGTCAAACCAACAATTATTCCTGAAATTGACGAGACATTTAAAGGCAGATTTGCTGTTTTTTATCAATTGCTCTCGGTTTCAAATAATCAAAGATTAACCTTGAAGGTTTTTACATCAGAGTCCAATCCACCATCAGTGCCATCACTTGTTGATATTTGGAGCAGTGCAGATTGGTTTGAGAGAGAAGCTTTTGATTTGATGGGAATTCATTTTGATGGCCATCCAGATCTTCGAAGGATTCTGACTGATTATGGTTTCATTGGCCATCCTTTTAGAAAAGATTTCCCAACCAATGGAAATCTCGAGGCGGTATATGATGAAGAAAAGGAGGAGGTTGTATATCAGCCTGTATCCATATCTACTCGACCAGGTGTACCAAGAGTCATAAGGGATCGAAATGACTGAAAGCAATCTAACGCTTAACTTTGGTCCACAACACCCAGCAGCGCATGGTGTTTTAAGGTTAATTATGGAGATGGACGGTGAGGTCATTACAAATCTCGACCCACACATCGGCCTTCTACACAGAGGCACGGAAAAACTTGCTGAAATCAAACCGTTTAATCATTCAATCGGATACATGGATAGAATGGACTATGTTTCAATGATGTGTTGTGAGCATCCCTATGTTCTTGCAATCGAGAGTCTATTAGAGATTGAACCTCCCAAAAGGGCGCAATATATCAGAGTCATGTACGATGAAATCACAAGAATCATGAATCATTTATTATGGTTGGGTTGTCATGGTCTTGATATTGGCGCAATGGCTTTATTCCTCTATACCTTTCGAGAACGAGAGGACCTATATGATGCATATGAAGCTGTATCAGGTGCAAGGATGCATGCAACATACTACAGGCCTGGTGGAGTGTATCGTGACCTACCTGATGAGATGCCAAAATACAAAGCAAACAAGTTCATATCTGAGAAAAAAGTTAAAAAAATGAACTATAACCGCGAAGGCTCATTGCTTGATTTTATTGAAGACTTTACAAACCGATTTCCATCTCTTGTAGATGAATATGAAACCCTTCTTACAGACAACAGGATATGGAAGCAACGAACCGTAGATATCGGAGTCGTGGCACCTGAAAGAGCCATGCAACTTGGTTTTACCGGTCCAATGCTTAGAGGTTCTGGCATTGAATGGGATCTCAGAAGAAATCAAAGCTATGAGGTATATAATGAACTAGACTTTTTAATCCCTGTTGGTGTCAATGGTGATTGTTATGATCGTTATCTAGTCAGAGTTGAAGAAATGAGACAATCAAATCTCATCGTCCAACAATGCATCAAATGGCTGAGAGATAACCCAGGTCCAGTCATGATTGAAGATCACAAATATAGAGCGCCAAATAGAGACTCAATGAAACATGATATGGAGTCTTTGATATATCATTTTAAACACTTTACTGAAGGGTATTCTGTACCTGAAGGTAACACTTACAAAGCTATTGAGCATCCAAAAGGAGAGTTTGGCGTATTTTTACTTTCTGATGGGGCAAATAAACCCTACCGACTAAAAGTCAGAGCGCCTAGCTTTGCACATCTAGCAGCAATTGATGAAATGTCAAAAGGACATATGTTGGCAGATGTTGTATCCATCATTGGCACACTAGACATTGTTTTCGGCGAAATTGATAGATAGACATGAATGAAGTTTTGACATCTGAAACCATTAAAGAAATCGACCATTGGCTGGGAAAGTTTCCAAATGACAAACAACGCTCAGCTATTATTGGCTCTCTTCATGCTGCTCAGCATCAAAATCATGGTTTTTTAACATCCGAATTAATGGATGCAGTCGCAGAGTACATTGATGTCCCTAGGATTCATGTATATGAAGTTGCTTCATTTTATTCAATGTTTCAAACAAAAAAAGTTGGAAAACATGAAATATCCATATGCACAAATATTTCATGCATGCTCAGAGGTTCTGATGAAATACTGAGCTATGTAGAAAATAGGCTTGGCATAAATGTCGGAGAATCAACGCCTGATGGAAAAATTTTTCTAAAAAAGGAGGAAGAATGCCTCGCAGCATGTACAGGCGCACCAATGATGATGGTGGATCATGTATATATTGAAGATCTTGATATAAAGAAAGTAGATGAAGTCATAGATAATTTAATGAGCAAATCGTGAGTAAATATAATCAAGTCATATATTCCAATGTTAATGAATCTGACTCATGGACAATAGATCAGTATATAAAGCAAGGTGGTTATAGTGTTTGGAAGAATATACTTGCTAATCAAACAAAAAAAAGCACAGATTGGGTCATTGAAGAAGTCAAAAAATCAGGACTCAGAGGTAGAGGTGGCGCTGGATTTCCTACTGGTCTCAAATGGAGCTTCATGCCTAAAAATGACGATCAGAAATATATCGTTTGTAATTCTGATGAGAGCGAGCCAGGTACCTGCCATGACAGAGATATTTTGAAATATAACCCGCATGCATTAGTTGAAGGAATGGCGATAGCAGGATACGCAATAGGGGCAACAGTTGGGTATAACTATGTCAGAGGAGAGTTTATGCTTGAATGCTACCCTCGAATTGAAGCAGCTGTTAAAGAAGCTTATGATGCAGGTTTACTGGGTATGAATATTTTGAATTCTGGTATAGATTTCGACTTACATAACTTTCTAGGTGCAGGTGCATATATATGTGGAGAAGAAACAGGATTACTTGAATCATTAGAGGGTAAACAAGGAAAACCTAGATTCAAACCACCTTTCCCAGCGAACTTCGGGCTATATGGAAAGCCAACAACTGTTAACAATACTCAAACGCTCGCAAGCATTCCTAAGATTCTTGAAAATGGCCCTAAATGGTATGCAGATTTTGGCACAGAAAAATCACCCGGAACTCTAATATTCTCAATATCGGGACACGTAAATAAACCCGGCAACTATGAACTTCCTTTGGGTATCTCATTTAAAGAAGTTATTGAAGTTGCAGGAGGTATTCTTGATGGTAAAGAGCTGAAAGCAGTTATACCAGGTGGTTCATCAACAAAAGTATTACCAGGTAATATTATAGAAAATTGCAAAATGGATTATGAATCACTTCAAGAAGTAGATTCTGCTCTTGGAACTGGGGCCATGGTTGTCATATCAGAAGGGACATGCATGGTTAATTTATTGAAAAGAATTTCAAGATTCTACTATGCAGAGAGTTGTGGTCAGTGCACTCCATGTAGAGAAGGAACGGGTTGGCTTTACCGTATTCTCGATCGCATTACAAATGGACAGGGTAAAGAGAGTGACTTGGCATTGCTTGAAGATGTGGCAGGACGAATTGAAGGTAATACGATTTGTGCCTTCGGAGATGCTTCAGCTTGGCCAGTACAAAGTTTCTTAAAACATTATCATCATGAATTTGAATACATGATTAAAAATAACGGTAAAACAATGGCTGCATGATTGTGGAAGAGAATAAAAAAATCATAGTGACCATTGATGGAGTAGAGCACGATGCTCAACCGGGCCAAATGTTAATCGAGCTGACTGATAAAATCGGTACTTATGTGCCACGTTTCTGTTATCACGAAAAACTATCTATTGCTGCCAATTGCAGAATGTGTCTTGTTGAAGTTGAGAATTCAAAGAATGCACTTCCAGCATGTGCCACTCCAGTCACTGATGGGATGGTTGTAAAAACCAAATCACAATCTGCAAAAACAGCTCAGGAATCCACAATGGAATTCTTACTCATCAATCATCCGCTTGATTGTCCAATATGCGATCAAGGTGGTGAATGTGAGCTCCAAGACCTTGCTTATACATATGGTAAAAATGAATCCAGATTTGATATACAAAAACAAACAAAAAAGAATGATGATCTAGGCTCACTTGTATCTACGGATATGACAAGGTGCATCATGTGTACACGATGTGTTCGTTTTGGCACTGAAATTGCTGGAATTCAAGAGCTAGGAACTATTGGTAGAGGAGAGGATTCCAATATCAGTACATATGTTGCTCAAACTGTTGACCATGAATTATCAGGTAACATCATTGATCTATGTCCTGTTGGTGCACTAAATAATAAACCTTATCGATACACAGATAGAACATGGGAATTGGATCAAGTTGAGAGTATTTCACCTCATGACTGTATTGGTACAAACATCATGGTGCATAAAAAAAATGACATAATTCGCAGAATCGTTCCTAAAAATAATCCAGAGATCAATGAAACATGGATAGCTGATAGAGACCGCTTTGGTTTTGATGGCATTTATTCTGAAGACAGAATATCAGATACATTAATCAGGACAGATCAAGGTTTAAATGAGTCAAAATTATCAATCGCAATTGATAAAACAGTCGAACTCGTTGAATCAGCTAAAAATAATGATCAATCTATTGGCGTATTATTCTCCCCAAGTATATCGACAGAAGAGCAATACCTTTTGTCAGACTTTTGTCATCAAGTTGGAATCGAGTCGATTGATTCTAGATTGAGACAAGGAGAATTCTCAAATGAAATAGATAAACGTTTTATACCTCATATGAATATCAAGCTTTCAGATGTAGATAGCATGAAGAATATACTTATTGTTGGCTCAGAACTCAGAAAAGAAACTCCAATACTAGCTCATCGTGTAAAGAAATCAGCTGAGAGTGGAGCATCGATTCATACTATTAATATTAAGGAATCTGAATATCACTTTAATGTACACCAAGATCTTTCATGTGATGATTGGATAAATGAATTAGGATTGGTGCTTAAAGCTGCAATCAACCTCACCAAAAATCACCTACCAAATAATATTGCTGATCATCTGGATTTAATCGGTGAGCCAACAGCAGAGCATGAAAAAGTTGCTGCATCAATGTGTCAAGAAAACAGTCTAGTGATATTGGGTTTGAGCGCCTACTCGAGTAAGAATTATCAGCTCATAAGATCATATACTCATATACTTACATCTGTATGCCAGACAAACCTTTGTGAAATATCAGAAGGTTCTAATTCGATCGGTGCTTCAATGCATCACTTGCTGAATGATTCAGCTAGAAATATCCAAAATCTCTCTGAAATTGTTCAGACAAATCATGATGTACTGATTATGTATGGTATAGAACCAAATGACACAATTTACAAAACTGAATTGATTGATTGCATGAAGTCTGCAGAAAATCTCATAATTTTTACACCATATATGAATGAATATTTTGAAGAGCATGCTGACATCATAATTCCAATAAATACACACTATGAAAGCAGTGGTTCCATGATTAATCTTGAATTGAGGAACCAGTTATTCAGTCACAATCAAATCATTGGCTCGAAACAATTTAGTAATACAGAAGTCCTGTTTTCGCTCTATATGGGTATGGGTATTCAATCACATTCAATTGAGGAAATTAACAACTTTATTCAAAGTGGAATAGACATGATTATGAATTCTTCTGAAAGAATTTCTCTGATTCCAGAGAATAGAGAATCAAGCCTTAATCCTTATAATCAGAATGAATTCAATATGTACAACATTGACAATATTCTAAGACGATCTAAGCCACTGCAAGAGACCAAGGAAGGCATGAAAACATAATGAAAGACTTCCTAGTATCTTTTCTATCATTTTTAGAACCTCAATGGGTTAATCTCATATGGTCACTGTTGCAAATTGCGATCGTCACAATTTGTTTGATTCTAACCGTTGTTTTCTTGGTTTACTTTGAAAGAAAAGTAATCGGTTACATGCATGCCAGAGTGGGGCCAAATCGAGTCGGACCAAAAGGAACTCTTCAATCAATTGCTGACACGATCAAATTACTGCTAAAGGAAGTTATTATCCCTGATAAGGCTGATCGGTTCTTCTTCTTACTTTCACCATTACTGCTTTTAATACCAGCACTTGCCGCTTGGGCAGTCATACCTTTTAGTCCAGAATTCATCATCGCAGACATTAATGCAGGATTGCTTTACTTATTGGCACTTACTTCTTTTGGTGTCTATGGGGTAATACTTGCTGGATGGGCTTCTAATTCAAAATATGCGTTTTTGGGTTCAATGAGAGCAGCCGCTCAAATGGTTGCATATGAAATTGCTATGGGATTTGCACTGGTTGGTGTTCTCATGGCTGGTGGGAGTCTGAAGCTTGGAGAAATTGTTGCTGCACAATCCGGCGGTGTACTCAGTTGGTTTTGGATTCCTCTTTTTCCATTGTTCATCGTTTACTTTATTTCTGGTATAGCTGAGACAAATCGACATCCTTTTGATCTCGCAGAAGGAGAGGCCGAAATTGTTGCTGGTTTCCATGTCGAGTACTCGGGGATTGGGTTTGCAATATTTTTTCTTGCTGAATACATCAATATGGCTCTCATATCTGTCCTCACATCTATTATGTTCCTGGGCGGTTGGGAGAGTTTCTTTGCAGGCATTTCAGTATTAGAATCATCGGTATTTTCATTCATAACAGAGCCAAGCATATTTTGGTTACTGTTAAAAACAGTGTTCTTTTTGTTTGTTTTTATTTGGTTGAGGGCATCATTTCCTAGATACAGATATGATCAGTTAATGTCTTTGGGGTGGAAAGTGCTTATACCTATAACCATCGTTTGGATTGGTGTCGAATGCGTCATGTTCGTTATGCAGATTGGGCCTTGGAGTGTGACATGAATATCATTCAGTTAATTAAGAAACTTACATTGATCGATTTTATAAAGGGTTTTATCGTTACACTTAAAGCTTTTTTTAGACGCAAAGTAACCGTCCAATACCCCGAAGTAAAGACACCGTTGTCACCAAGATTCAGAGGAAAGTTGGCACTTATGAGGTATGACAACGGAGAAGAAAGATGCATTGCATGCAAACTTTGTTCTGCTGTATGTCCGGCGCAAGCAATTTCAATAGAATCAGAGGAGAGAGCTGACGGCTCCAGAAGAACCACTAAGTTTGAAATCGATGCCTTTAAGTGCATTTACTGCGGGTTTTGCGAAGAGGCATGTCCTGTGGACTCCATTGTTGAGACAGATATATTTGAATATCACATGACAGAAAATGAACAAAGGGTTCAAACAAAAGAAATGCTACTTGCAACCGGTGATCAATATCGAGAACAAACGATCGAGAATAAGAAGAAAGATTCGAGGTATAGGTAATGCTATTAGAGGTCATATTTTATGCATTTGCTTCTGTTCTCATTTGCGCCTCTTTAGGAGTGATTCTTTTTAAAAACCCAGTCTATTCTGCTGTATCCCTTATCTTGGCTTTTATTACAACAGGACTATTATGGCTCCTTCTTGAGGCTGAATTCTTAGCAATAGTTCTAGTGCTTGTCTATGTTGGAGCAGTTATGGTTTTGTTCTTATTTGTAATCATGATGCTCAATATTCATGCGGAAGAAGAAAGATCAGGTTTCACTAAAATTGCACCCATTGCAATCTTCTTGGGTTTAGTTGTAGCGGCTGAACTCATTGCATTATATTGGATTCAGTCTGATCAGTTCTCTGGTCTAGAATCAATGAAAGATTCAGCTTTATCTGTTGATAATACTCTTCTATTGGGAACTGAATTGTTTACCAAATATATTCTTTCATTTGAGATCGCCGGTTTCATACTCCTTTTAGCAATTATCGTTTCAATATCTCTGACACTGCGAACAAGAAAGAATGTTAAGAAACAAGTAGCACGTGATCAAATTTCTGCAGATCCAAAACAACGATTAAGAATGGTTGATATCAAAAGAGGTCTAGACTGATGCTAACCTTACAATCTTATTTGACGTTATCAGCCATAATATTCTCGATAGGAATCACAGGAATCGTCATCAACCGAAAAAATATCATCATTGTTATGATGTGTACTGAGCTGTTGCTGATATCAGTCAATTTTAATTTCATCGCTTTTTCGCATTTCTTGCAGGATCTATCTGGCCAGGTCTTTGTTTTTTTTATATTAACAGTCGCTGCTGCTGAAGCTGCAATCGGTCTTGCGATTTTAGTTGCCCTATATCGAAACAAGAAGTCAATATCTGTTGGCGAACTCAATAAGCTGAGAAATTAAATATGATGCTTGAATGTAGTCTTATTGCACTCTTATCGCCACTATTTGGTGGAATCATGGCTGCATTCCTTGGTAAATCATTTGGTAAGAATTTTGTTAACCTTGTCACCATAATAGGTGTCAGTATCTCTTTTGTTTTATCTTGCATCATCGCCCTTGAGATCCTTGAAACATCCGCTGTCATCAATCAAAATATTTATACATGGCTGAATATTGGAGATCAGTCATTTCATGTAGGGCTTCTCATTGATAATCTCACGGCCAGTATGATGGTGGTTGTAACCTTTGTATCATTGATGGTTCATGTTTATACAATAGGGTATATGCATGATGATCCTGGATATCATCGGTTTTTCTCATACATCAGTCTATTTACCTTCTCAATGTTGAGCCTAGTGATGTCAAATAACTTCCTGCAATTATTCTTTGGTTGGGAGGCTGTCGGCGTGATGTCGTATCTGCTCATCGGTTTTTGGTACACCAAAGAATCTGCAATCAAGGCAAATTTAAAAGCATTTATTGTGAATAGAGTAGGGGATTTATCTCTCATCCTGGGTATAGGTATTATCTTTTCAATCACTGGTTCGCTTGATTATTATGCTGTTTTTTCAAACTCACAAGAGATTGCTCAAACTGAGTTACTATTGACAAGTACTCTGCCCGTTTCTGCACTGACTGCAGCTTGCATCCTATTATTCGGTGGAGCAATGGGTAAATCTGCACAAATGCCGCTTCATGTATGGCTGCCAGATTCAATGGAAGGTCCAACACCAATATCGGCGCTTATACATGCAGCAACCATGGTCACTGCTGGCGTTTTCTTACTTGCAAGAATGTCTCCATTATTTGAACTTTCCACTACAGCACTCTCATTTGTTCTGATTATTGGAGCAACTACCGCATTGTTTACTGGCATCCTGGGTTTGATTCAAAATGATATTAAACGAGTTGTCGCATATTCAACGCTCTCTCAACTGGGATATATGGTTGCTGCTGCTGGTGTTTCTGCATACTCTGCCAGTTTATTCCACTTGATGACTCATGCTTTTTTT
>DMGO01000016.1:0-2584 GCA_003449795.1 Gammaproteobacteria bacterium
GTGATCAATTTTAGAAAATAAGCTCAACAGAGCTGGAAAAAGATTAAAGACCAAAATAAAAATAACTCCCATGCTGATCAGCATCATCCATCCAAAGTCGATCACTGGCCTTATGCCCGCGATCAAAAGTGACCCAAATCCAACCATGGTTGTAATTGTTGTAAACAGGCATGGCTCAAATTTGTCTCTCATGGTCATCATGATCAATGAAGAATGATGATTGCCTGGGTGAAGCTTAACGAGTTCTCGGTAGCGAACTGTGAGATGAACAGTAATTGAAAGGCTAAAAATCAATAACAAAGCCACAAAATTAGCTGAAACAACTGTAACAGGCCATGACATATAGCCCAATACACCTGTCATAATGAGCAATCCAATAACACAACAGATCATTGAGATTATCATCCATTGTGGATTCTTAAATATTACCAAAAGTGCTATCACAAGGAATATCAAAATCAATAATCCGAATACCTCGATATCATTTTGAATATAGTCAATCATATCGACTGTGATCATTGGCGCTCCACCAAGAAATATTTCAGCAGATGATTTGTATTGATCCAGGATTTTCCTGACATCTGCAACCATCAATTCAGTTTCATTCCTTTCATCTTTTCTTAGCTTTTTCACTTCTGATGTCAATTGACTAAGCTCATCCAATTCTGTGGCACTGAGATTAGAATCCAATCTTTTTGCCCTGAGCACATCTCTTTGGTCAATTAAACTCTCGAGCTGAGTGTTCAACCTGATATTCAGAAGCATGGCAGTGGTCTTAGCATCTTCACTAATGATTAAATTTTGGTATAAGTTGCTTGTTGTGAGCTCAATTTCTGCCAATTCTCTGTCTGTTTCTGGGCTTAGGAAATTTGGTGCAGATTCGGCAATCTCTCCGAGACTTTTGGGCGGAGATTTAAGTAGAGGCACATCTAGAATACTTACCACAGATTCAATCTGCTCTAGTTGTGACAACTCTGTTTTGAGATCAATCAATAGATCAATATTCTTTTCTTCAAATAAATCACCTCGTGGACTGATTGTGACAACTAGAAACTCATCATCACCATATCTTGCTTTTATATTTCTGTAATATCGCAAGTCTTCATCGTCCTCGAGTAATAAAGTGTCCGATGAAGCATCTAGTTCAAAGTATTGGATGTTATATGAAAAAAACCCCAATATTGATAAGACCAATACGATCGCAATAAACGGGTTCGTGGTTGGTTTTTCTAACTGCCAATTGACGATTTTTTTTAACATTTCTTTATCTTACTCTGACTGGTGCATGTTTAAATTTTAGTGCATCATACTATCTACAATAAATAGTTTAATTTATTTCTTTTAATTATCTCGGACTATGACAATTAAATCTGATAACTGGATCAAAAAAATGGCACAAAATCATGGCATGATTGAACCCTTTGCCGAATCTCAAATAAGACATTCAGATGGAAAAGACTTAATCTCTTATGGAACTTCAAGCTTTGGTTATGATGTTCGATGTGCAACTGAATTTAAAGTATTTACAAATATCAATTCTGCTATCGTAGATCCCAAGTCATTTGATGAAAATAGTTTTGTGAATTTTGATTCTGACGTTTGCATCATCCCTCCCAATTCATTTGCACTTGCAAGAACAATAGAGTACTTCAGAATACCAAGAAATGTTCTGACCATCTGTTTGGGTAAATCAACCTATGCACGTTGCGGAATCATTGTAAACGTCACACCACTTGAGCCTGAGTGGGAAGGTCATGTCACGCTTGAGTTTTCAAATACAACACCATTGCCCGCTAAAATATATGCCAATGAAGGTGTTGCTCAAATGATATTTCTTGAATCAGATGAAGATTGTGATGAGTCATATAGAGACCGAAAAGGAAAGTATCAAGGACAGACCGGGGTCACATTACCAAAAACTTAGTCTTTTCTTATAAGCCTAGGTTTCAAAAGGGCTTCACCATCTAGGAAAATATTTCCAGAATCAAAGATCAACCTATTCTCACTAAACCACTGTAATGCTTTTGAGTAGATGATGTACTCACCTTGCAGCACTTTTTTTTGTAGCGAGTGATGATCATCATTTTTATCAACTTCACACTGAAATTGAATGATCACTGGGCCATCATCTAGTTCTGGCACCACAAAGTGAACGCTTGCGCCATGATATTTTTCATTATTATCAATCACTTTTTGATGTGTATTCAATCCCTTATATTTTGGAAGAAGGGATGGGTGGATGTTGAGGATTATTCCAGCAAAAATATTGCAAAAGTTGGTATCCAGTATCTTCATATAACCAGCCAAAATGATTAGGTCTGGATTAAGAGCAAGTACCTCTATTTCTAGTGATTTATCAAATTCTTTTCTATCTTCAAAAGTCGAGTAATCAATGATTTTGGTATCAATACCTTCTTTTTCTGCTCTTTGGATACCTTTTGCCATGGGATTATCTGAAATCACAGAGATTAGATCGATATTAAGAGATTTATTATTTATATTTTCAATGATGGCTTGAAGGTTTGTTCCGCTACCAGAGATTAAACAAACAGCTCTGCATTTTGACTGAGTTCCATCAGCCATG
>DMGO01000127.1:0-11387 GCA_003449795.1 Gammaproteobacteria bacterium
ATCTTGAGTTCCAATATCCTTTCTTCCAGTTGCAACATTTTGATATATACCTGGGTTTTCTCCAGAGGTATAAACAGCTCTCATTGCAAAATTTTCAGAAAAAGGAACATTGACCATGAGGTTATAATTCATCCCTGAGTCTTCAGCGAGTTTTTTATCAATTGCTTCAATAGTCACATTGCCTTCAAATTCATCAAATTGTGGCATGGCAGTAATATATCTAATGGTTCCACCAACGGCATTGGACCCATATAGTGTGCCTTGTGGGCCTCTAAGGACCTCAATCCTATTAACATCATATAGGTTAGTCATCCCCATTGAGATCTCACCCATATAAGTGTTAGAGGTTCCTGAGGATACTTGGGCTGTTCCAGTATTAAGACCCCTCATTGTGTAATAAGTATCACCACCAGGTGTTGATACTCCAGCTAGAGTTCTTAGATAATCTTCCGGATTATAAATTCCTCTTTCAGTCATAACTTCAGATGTTAAAACTGAGATATTCATTGGTATATCTTGAACCGTTTGCTCTCTTTTATTAGCTGTAACAATAATCTCCTCAATTTCCTGAGCAAAAGAAGCTACAGAAAACAACGAGATACCTATTATTGCTAAAACATAGTTCTTTAAACTATTCATTAGTTTTTCTCCATTGCTTTATTGTGCCACCCCTATCCGATGCTTTTCAGCATGAATACCTGACAGTGTTATAGTATCAAGCCACTATAAATTTTTCTGTATATTTTGGTCTCTTCCATACAGGTTCGAATGATATGCAAGAACTACATTGGTTAAATCTATTTTATTATTAACTCAAAAGTTACCTTGGACTATCAGCGAATAAATAGTCATAATACTTACCCTTCTAATCGCGCGTAGCTCAGTTGGTTAGAGTATCACCTTGACATGGTGGGGGTCACTGGTTCGAATCCAGTCGCGCGAAGGAAGTTCTTTAACTTTTATTGGTTTCTTTAAAAAGATATTCAGTTAGGTCATTCAGATCTTCTTCAATATAACCAGATGCATGCCATGATTTTAGGATTCTATCTAAAATCTCTTCTTTTGAATTACCTTCAAAAGTTTTTAACTCATGACAACCTTGACAGCCATTACGTAAGAGTTGTTTTGGGGAATCTAAGTATTTGTATAGTAGTATTTGTAGAATCAGTGGGCTTGGAGCCTCTTCTGCTAATTTCTTACCATAATCGATATTGCCAGTTATTTCTCCATACAAAGGTGTATATGCAAACAAACTAATCAGAATGATTGATGTAAACTTCATCTTTAGACTTTTTTACTCATGCTATATCTAGATTACTATTTTAGACCGTCATCTTTTTTGTTGAATCAACATAATTTATACCAAAATTAAGATCTTTTATTAATTTTATTTCATCCCGAATTTTTGCTGCCTCCTCAAAGTCTAGATCCTTCGCTGCATTAAACATTTTGATTTCAAGCTCCTCTAACAGTTTAGATATATCTGAAGGATTATCAGATTGAAGTTTCTTTTTAATTTGGTTTGGTATTTTGATGAACTGTCTTGTTTGTGAAGGTTTTGATCCTTCCATGATATCTTGAATATTTTTAATAATCGTTTTGGGTTTAATACCATTATCTTTATTGAACTGTATTTGCTTCTCTCTTCTCCGATTTGTCTCCCCAATTGCATTCTTCATCGAATCTGTCTCTTTATCAGCATACATAATTGCCTTACCATTGACATTCCTTGCTGCTCGACCAATGGTCTGAATCAAAGAACCTTCTGATCTCAAAAAACCTTCCTTATCTGCATCGAGTATTGCAACCAATGATACTTCTGGTAAATCAAGACCCTCTCTTAATAAGTTAATGCCAACCAATACATCAAATTGACCCAATCTCAGATCTCTAAGAATCTCAGATCTCTCAACAGTATCGATGTCAGAATGGAGATACCTAACTCTAACCAGATTATCATTAAAGTATTCTGCTAAATCTTCAGCCATTCTCTTTGTAAGAGTTGTTACAAGAATTCGTTCTTTGTTCTTCACTCTTAATCTGATTTCTGAGAGTAAATCATCAACTTGATTCGTTACTGGTCTGATTTCAACTTCTGGGTCAATTAAACCTGTTGGACGAACGATCTGTTCTGCAACATTATCTGATTGCTCTAATTCATAGTCTCTCGGTGTTGCAGAGACATAAACTGTTTGTTTAGACATCTGATCAAATTCTTCATACATAAGTGGTCGATTGTCTAGTGCGGATGGAAGTCTAAAACCATATTCAACCAGTGTGGTTTTCCTTGAATGATCTCCTTTATACATTCCTCTTAATTGCGGGATAGTCACATGGCTCTCATCAATAATGATTAATGAGTCTTTTGGAAGATAATCAATTAAACATGGTGGCGGTTCGCCTTCTTCTCTTCCTGACAGATATCTACTGTAATTCTCAATACCAGAGCAGAAACCAAGTTCCCTGATCATCTCAATATCATACATAGTTCTTTGTTCAAGTCGTTGTGCTTCAACGAGTTTATTTTGGCTATTGAGATCAATCAATCGGTCAGATAACTCATCCTTGATTTGATCTATTGCATTTAGCATGACCTCACGAGGAGTTACATAATGTGTTTTTGGGAAAATTGTTACCTGCCTAACTCTTCTCTTTATTTCACCAGTTAATGGATCAAAGTAAGAAATATTCTCTACTTCATCGTCAAACATTTCTATTCTAATTGCTTCATTATCAGAATCAGCTGGAAATATATCGATTACATCTCCCAAGACTCTAAACACACCTTGTTTGAATTCAATATTATTTCTTTGGTATTGCAATTCCGCCAGTTTCTGTGAAATTGATTTAACGTTCAATCGATCATTTAAAGATAGATGAAGAACCATATTTAAATATTGCTTTGGATCACCTAGGCCATATATTGCAGATACAGAGGCCACTATGATTGTGTCCTTTCTTTCTATTAACGCTTTTGTTGCGGAGAGTCTCATTTGCTCTATATGAGCATTTACAGAAGCATCTTTCTCAATATAAACATCTGTAACTGGCACATATGCTTCAGGTTGATAGTAATCATAGTATGAGACAAAGTATTCAACTTTGTTTTCAGGAAAGTATTCCCTCATTTCACCATAAAGTTGAGCAGCTAGTGTTTTATTTGGAGCAAGCAGAAGAGTCGTCCTTTGTGATTGATCAATTAAATTTGCGATGGTGAATGTTTTTCCTGAACCAGTCACACCAAGTAAAGTTTGTTTATGAAGACCAGAGTTTAATCCATCCAATAATGAATTTATGGCATCTGGTTGGTCTCCTTTTGGACTATAATTCGCTTTTAATTTAAAACAATCATCTTTCATAATTTGTTATTATATCGATCTATATTATAAAGATTCTATAGAATGAATAATCCAGTATCTGAAAGAGTTAAAAAGGTAAAACCTTCAGCAACTATTGCAATTTCATCAAAAGCAATGAAAATGAGATCTGCTGGAATAAATGTCATCAGCATGAGTGCTGGTGAACCAGATTTTGACACACCTCAACATATCAAGGATGCTGCAAAAGCTGCAATTGATAGTGGTATGACAAAATATACTCAAGTGGATGGTGTTCCAGAATTAAAAGAAGCCATAATCAATAAATTCAGTGATGATAATGAACTGAGTTATAAACCTGAAAACATTCTTGTTTCTACTGGGGCCAAACAAACTCTTTATAATCTTTTTCAAGCCATCCTAGGAGATGGAGATGAAGTTATCATAATTAGTCCATACTGGGTCTCATATCCTGATATGGTTCTTTTAGCAGATGCTAAGCCAGTATTTGTAGATACATTTCAAAAAAATAACTTCTCGGTTGATTTAAAAGCACTTTCTGATGCAATAAATGAGAAAACAAAACTTGTGATCATTAACTCACCATCAAATCCAACTGGAATAACTTTTACTAAAGCTGATTATGAGTCAATTGGTGCTATATTAGAAAATTATCCTAACGTATATGTTGCAACTGATGATATGTATGAATACATTTATTGGGGTCATGAACCATTTATTTCGTTCGCAGAAGCATGTCCATCATTATTTGATCGCACAATAACAATCAACGGTGTCTCTAAATCATATGCTATGACTGGTTGGAGAATTGGTTATTGCGGTGGACCTGCTGACGTTATTCTTGCAATGAAGAAAGTTCAAAGCCAAAGCACATCCAACCCATCTTCCATTTCACAGGCAGCAGCCATTGCGGCACTCAATGGTTCAAAAGATGAGGTTTTTGAGATGGTTGAGCAATATAAGATTCGGCATGACTATTTTTGCTCAGCACTAAACGATATTCAAGGTTTTAAAACATCTCCAGGTACAGGGGCATTTTATTTATTTCCAGACGTTACAAATATCATTGAGAAAAAAGGCTTCTCAGATGATGTCGAATTATCTGAATATTTAATTCAAACTGCGAATGTCGCAGTCGTTCCTGGAAGTGCTTTTGGTTCAATTGGTTACATTAGATTATCTTTTGCAACTAGTCTTGAACAGATAAAGGAAGCTGTTGAAAGAATCTCGAAATCATTGGCTTAATCTAGCTTGACTATTCAGTTTGCTTCAAGCAGACTTCTCTTAAATCTACTCCCCGGTAGCTCAGTTGGTAGAGCGATTGACTGTTAATCAATTGGTCGCTGGTTCGAGTCCGGCCCGGGGAGCCAGACTTAAGATTCTTGAACATTCTTAGCAATCAATTTTTTAAACTTTGTGGTACTCCAGCCATGTGATCGATCTAGATAATGAATAGGTATATCAAGATCGTCACCTGTGAATGATTTATCTTTGTAGTCATCACCTAGAAATCTTATATCAATATGTTCATTTTCGAGTATATGGTAAAGGTCTTTCTCTGACTGATATGGAATGATTTTATCGATTTGTCTCATAGATGATAGGATCGTATTTCTCTCAGGAAGATTGAGAATGGGTTTAATCTTTTCTGGCCTTTCAATTGATGGATCTTCATGAAGCAAAAGCAATAAAATATTACAATGCTTTTTGCATTCGTCAAACATATAGATGTACCCAGGATGAATGACATCAAAATTTCCTGCAATAACTCCAATAATTTTACTCATTTCAGATTGTCTTCAAAAAATTGATTGTTTTAGATGATTCCCAGCTATTGCATGTCGGACATTGCCAGGAGAAAGCAATTGTTTGGTAGCCACATTTTTTGCAATTAAATTTATATTCTGATTTCATTTTTTTATTCAATATCAGTCGCATAGTTTGACTTAGACGATTTGATATCGTTGAAACTATAGAATAATTATCGTCAAGTTTATCAATTTCCTTAACGATATCTTGCATCTCAATGAATGTTTGAATTTCATTTTCAATGATTTTATTGTCGATATCAGGATACATAACTCCCACCAGAGACAAGTAGGTATGAGCATCTGGGTCATTGACTAAAAGCTTACTTAGTTTTGCATTGATTAAGTCAGCCTTGAGATTGGATGATTGAAATATCTTCGGTAGTGCTATTATATAAGCAATTTTATTCTTTTTTGCCATAGCTACAAAAGTATTGATAGCTTCAGAACTATCAGACTGCCTTAAGTCAATTAGCAATTTTATATACTCGCTTCTAATTGAATCTGTATGAAGACCTTGAGCTTTTAAAAGGTAATTATTCGCTGAATTGATTTCGCCATTTTCAATATGCATTTCTGCTATTTCACAATAGTAGTGATTTCTACTTATTGATAAATCCTGATTGCTTTGCTTATCTAATTCTTCTAGGAAATCCAATGCCTTGTGCCATTCACCAAAATATTCGTTAATGATAATCAATTTATTGAGGGCGTCTTCTTTATGAGTATCAAACTCTTTGAGTTTTAAAAAAATTTCTTCAGCTTTGTTATATATCCCTGCGGAAAAATAGTTTTCACCTAGCTCAAATAATGTTTGGAAATAATGATTTTCGGGAAGATCATCTTTTGAAAGAATATATTCATGAAGTTGAATTGCTTTATCCACCCTGCCTTGTTTTCTAAATAATACACCGAGGGCAAGATGAGTTTGTATTGTTTCATCATCAATTTCAATGAGGTTAGAGAATATATTAATGGCTTTATCTGATTCTTCATCAAGAAGATATTTAAGGCCAGTAAGATAATCAGGATTAATATTATCGGTTTTATCAGGCTCAAAGAAATTTAAATATATATAGACAAGTAATCCAAATAGGAGAAAGATCCCAGTAAGATAAAAGACACTTTCAGATGGCATTATTAATTAGTCTATATTATCGCACGCGTCCTTGACTGATTCACGAAATTGCTTACCCGGCTTAAAGTGTGGTACATACCTATCCTGGATATTCACTGACTCACCAGATTTTGGATTTCTGCCAGTTCTTGATTTTCTAAATCTAAGAGCAAAACTACCAAAACCTCTTATTTCAATTCGATTTCTATTTTTAAGAGAATCTGACATGGATTTAAATATGGTTTTAACAGATAGCTCTACATCTTTATGCGAAAGCTGATCTTGTTTTGAAGCAATTAGGTCGACAAGTTGTTTTTTATTAATAGCCACTTATAAATTAAAACAGAAAAAAAAGAATTCCGAAATACTAATCTTTGTCTTTGACAAACTTTGATTTCAATAAATCACCTAAACTCGTTTTTGAAATATTCTCTTTCTCATCTTTCTTATATGACTCAAGAGCCTCTTTTTCTTCTATTTCTTCTTTAGCTTTAATAGAAAGCTTAATGGTTCTGTTCTTTTTATCGTAACCAACTATTTTTGCCTCAATCTCATCGTTCGGTCTAAATGTTGACCTCATATCATCAACTTTATCTCTTGACACTTCAGATATGTTTAGCAAACCATTCACTTTTTCAGAAAGACTCACAAGAGCATTTCTCTCATCAATTTCTGATATGACTCCTGAAACTGTTGAGTTTTTTGGGTGCTTGGCTAGATACTCTTGAAACGGATCGTTATCAAGTTGTTTGATTCCAAGTGAAATCCTTTGTTTATTAGAATCAATTGCAAGTATTGTAGTTTCAATTTCGTCTGATTTCTTATATGTTGATAGTTCAATATCTTCATCATTATCCCAAGATACATCAGATATATGAACCAATCCGTCAATACCACCATCAAGTTCTACAAAGATTCCAAAATCAGTAATGGATTTGATTTTTCCTTTAATTGTTTCATTTTCACTGTGTTTCTCGGCAAAATCAGTCCATGGATTCGGATGACATTGTTTTATTCCTAGTGATACCCTTCTTTTTTCTTTATCAATACCTAGAATCATCACTTCAACTTGATCACCTACATTAGCTATTTTATGAGGGTTTGGATTGTTATTTGTCCAATCAATTTCAGAAACATGGACCAATCCCTCAATGCCATCATCAATTTCCATAAATAATCCATAGTCAGTGATATTTGATATTTTGCAGGTAGCTTTCATACCAATTTCATAATTTTTAATCAAGTCATCCCAAGGATCATCCTCTAGTTGTTTTAAGCCAAGAGAGACTCTATTTTTTTCATTATCTATTGAAATAATTTTAACTTGAATTTTTTCAGCAATATTAAGTAGCTCAGATGGATGTTTGATTTTCTTCCATGAAATATCAGTAATATGAAGCAATCCATCAAGGCCTCCGAGATCGATGAATGCGCCATAATCTGTCAAGTTTTTGATGATTCCGTCGACAACATCACCTTCATTTAATTTAGAAAGCATTTCTCCTCTATTTTCCTCAGAGTCTCCAAGTAGTGCAGCTTTTCTTGATACAACTATGTTGCTTGTTGTTTTATCGGCTTTAACAACTTTAAATTCAGATGTTGTTCCTTCTAAGTACTGAGTTTCTCTTACTGGTCTGATATCAACTAGAGAGCCAGGTAGGAATGCGGTTACATCTTCAATTAAAACCATGAAACCACCTTTGATTCTATTTTGTATAAGGCCCGTGACTATTTCGCCAGTCTCAGAAGCAGATACCAGTTTTGCCCAAGTAGCTTCGTTCTTTGCCTTCTGTCTTGATAATTTAGTTTGTCCTTCGCCATCCTCTATTTCCTCAATGACAACTTTAACTTTATCTCCAATAGACACCTCTACTTCACCTTCAGAATTTTTGAATTGGTTTATATTCACGAAAGATTCTGACTTTAGTCCTGCACTAAGAACAGCATGGTCATCTGTAATATTGATAACATTGGCCTCTATAATCTGACCACGTTTAATGTTTTGATTGTACTGAGTGCTCTCAAATAGCTCTTCAAATGTCTGTTCCATAGGTTTCATTTACCTTTTCATTAACTGCTTTTTTTACTTCGACGACTGTTAAGTCATCAGTTTCTATTACAAATGCCCCTTCTGGAATAACAAGTGGAGAACTCTTTCTCTCCTTATCTCTTCTATCACGGGCATCTAAATCCTCAATTAGAGCCGGAAGGCTAACATTAAATTCCCTATCCTTCAACTGCTTAAAGCGTCTTTGTGCTCTTGTTTCTATAGATGCTGTTAAAAAGATTTTTAGCTGAGACTCTGGAAAAATAACTGAACCCATATCTCTGCCTTCAGCTACTAACCCTGGTTCTTTTTTAAAAGATCTTTGAATATTTATGATTGATTGACGAACTTTGGGTTTTGAGGATACTTTAGAGGCAATTTTTGCTACTTCTTCGTTGTATATCAGTGAACCAATTTCTTTATTTTTGTATACAATTTTAAGTTTTTTACTTTTAAGTGAAAATTCAATATTTTTTGATGCACATTCGAGTCCAATTATATCATCCAAATTTATCGAGTCATTTCTAGCAACCCATGCAATTGCTCTATACAGTGCACCACTGTTTAGATAGTTCCATTTAAGCTGATCTGATAAATATTCAGATATGGTTCCTTTGCCTACGCCACTTGGCCCATCGATTGTAATGACATTAGTCATTTTTATTAATATCCATACCGAGATTATTAGCAGTTTCAATAAATGTTGGAAATGATGTGTCGATATTCTTGCAATCCTCAACCAGAATATCACCATCAGAAACAAGCGATGCCATTAGTGCGGTCATTGCAATTCTGTGATCACCAAAACTGTTGACCCGAGCACCTATAATTGAGCCTCCATAGATATTCATACCATCTGGAAATTCATCAGTTGAGATTCTAAATTTATCCATCATTCTTATCATTGACCGAATTCTATCTGATTCTTTTACTCTCAGCTCTTCTGCATTTCTAATCGAGGTTTTTCCATTGGCCTGGCTCGCCGCTAAAACAATTAAAGGTAATTCATCGATTGAGCTTGATATCAGCTCTTTTGGTATATCAATTCCATTTAGTATTGAAGATTCTGTATAAATATCTCCAATAAGTTCGCCATTGATTATTCTTTCATTTGAAATCTGTATATTTGCACCCATCATTTTAAGGATCTTTATGAAACCTGTTCTTAATGGATTAAGACCAACATTATCAATTTTTATTTGACTGTCACTAGAGATGATTGATCCGATGATGAAAAATGCAGCAGATGAAATATCGCCAGGAATTTCTATATGATTTGGCGTAATGAGTTTTCCAGGTACTAATTCAATTGAATCTGCTTTAACTGAGATATTGCACCCAAATTCAGTCAACATGATTTCAGTATGGTCTCTAGATTGTGGAGTTATTATCTTGAAAGCACCATCACCATAAAGACCAGCTAACATAATTGAAGATTTAATTTGTGCGCTTGCAATTTCTATAGTGTGATCTACACATTTTAAAAAGGAAACTGGATTAATATATACAGGCGGTTTGCCTTCAGACGTTTTTATATCTGCATTCATTCTAAGTAAAGGATTCGTAACTCTATTCATCGGTCTTTGAGTGAGGGAATCATCACCTTTTAGAACAGAAGAAAAATTTTGAGCTGAAAGAACTCCCATCATTAATCTCATAGATGTTCCTGAGTTACCAAAGTTAAGTTCAACATTATCTCCATGTCTTTGTTCGAGATTATTTCCATCAATAATCAATGAGTCTATATCTTCCTTAATATCAGCCCCAATGACTCGACAGGCATTGATAGTCGCGTCAATATCTGTTGAATTTAGGTAGCCTTTAATACTCGTTCTTCCATTAGCAATGGATGAAATAATAATTGCCCTATGTGATATCGACTTATCACCAGGAACATTTATGCAGCCATTTATTTTTGTATTGGAAGTTGCTGAAAGACTATTTGACTTGATACTCATGAACTTTTACAGCTGGGATAGCAACCTAGAATTTTGACATTTATATCTTGATCATCCAGAGTATTCATTGCATTTTGAATATTTTTATCATCAATATGTCCTTCACAATCAATGAAAAAAACATAACGCCATAATTGACCTCTCAACGGTCGTGATTCAATTCTTAGCAGATTTATATCTTCGGTAGCAAAAGGCTTTAGGAGATTATATAAAGATCCAGATGCATCACTATTTGGCGGAGTAATTATCAAAGAAATCTTACTGTTATCAGATTTATCTTGCTGTGTATGGCTCAATATAATAAATCGAGTTGTATTTTCTTTTGAGTCTTCGATATTTTCATTGAGTAAATTTAAACTATATAAATTAGCTAGATTATTTGAGCCAATACACGCTTCATTATGCGAGGTTATTCTTTCGGCACCTTCAGAGTTGCTTAATACTGGAATCAATTGAGCATTTGGGAGATTATTCTTAAGCCATTTTTGGCATTGCCCGAATGACTGTGGATGTGAATAGATCATTTGTATCTCACTGATATCATTGGTTTTTGCAACTAAGCACTGATTGATTCTGATTTGTATTTCATCATAGACTTGTATATCCGAACCAATCAGTAAATCATGAGTGTTGTTTACAGATCCCTCAAAAGAATTCTCAATAGGAACTATTCCATAGTCTGAATCATTCAGTTCAACACTTCTGAATACATCTCCAATAGTTTTCTGAGAAACTTGAACAAGATCATCACCAAAATACTTAGTCAGAGCAATTTGGGTGAATGATCCCTTTGGTCCTAAATATGAAACACGCATAACTTAAAAAAGTATATTAGTTTTCATGACGCCTTTTATATTAGATATCTCATGTAAAACAATTTCTTTAATTGGTTTATCAACATTTAGGATAGTATAGCCAATTTCATCCAATACCTTATGAGAGAGGTCGTCGATATTGATTCCTGCATTACCCAAGATGGATGTAAACTGGCCTATAATATTTGGCACATTTTTATTTGTAATTGTGAGTCGATGCGGTGAATTGACACCTAATTTAACATCAGGAAAATTCACAGAATTAAATATATTGCCAGTTTCAAGATAAGATTTAAGACTGCTT
>DMGO01000127.1:11774-22389 GCA_003449795.1 Gammaproteobacteria bacterium
GGCATTACAAGGACATCTTCATGATTAATCATTGCCTCAGTGGGAAAATCAGTTACGTAAGTCTTAATTTTATTTGAATCAAGATTTTTTAAAACAGCATCAGAGTCAACAATTGCTTCTCTAGATAGATTGATAACAATAGTTCCATCTCTGAGTGTTTTGATTTCATTATCTCCAATGAAGTTTTCAGTTTCTTTCTTGTAAGGTATGTGAATAGTAATGATATCTGAGATGGTTAGTAATTCTTTCAGGTCACTTACTTTTTGAACTCCAGGCTGAAGATTGATCGCATTATCAACAGTGATAAGAGGATCATAACCAATTACATTCATTCCAAGATCATATGCCGCATTGGAAACTTTTACACCTATCTGACCCAAACCAATTACACCAAGAGTTTTTGTTGGTAACTCAAAACCAACATATTCTTTTTTCCCATGCTCAATATCATCTTTTAGATTCTCTGAGTGTTTAACTGATTCAACATATTTGATGGCGTTATGTATATTTCTGGCAGTGATTAATATAGAGGCTAAAACAAGCTCTTTGACAGCATTAGAATTAGCGCCAGGAGCATTAAATACTGGAATTGCATTTTCAGTATATTTATCAATTGGAATATTGTTTACACCTGAGCCAGCTCTACCAACTGCTTTTAATGCTATTGGAATATCCATTTCATGAATATCAAATGAACGCAGGATGATTGCATCTGGGTTTGTGACATCACCACCACAATGATATTCATTTGATCCAAAGACGTTAAGGCCTTCTTGGGCAATGTTATTGAGCTTTAAGATTTTGTACATTCTATTCGTGTAATTTTGCAAATTCATCCATGAAGGATATTAATCTTTTAATTCCTTCGATTGGCATCGCATTGTACACACTTGCACGCATTCCTCCAACGGTTCTATGGCCCTTCAGATTCAATAGACCTAATTCCTCTGCAGATGAAAGAAATTTATCATCGAGACCATCCCTAGAGAGAGTAAATGGTATATTCATCCAAGATCTATAAGTCTTTGACACAGGATTGTTGTAAAACTCTGATTGATCAATGTAGTCATAGAGCAGATCTGACTTCAATTTATTCATTCGAGCCATTTCTTCAACACCCCCTTGCTCATGTATCCAATCAAATACCAAACCTGAAACGTACCAAGAAAAAACTGGAGATGTATTGAGCATTGATGCTTCATTGGCATGAGCTGAATAATTAAACATGGGCAGTAATTCTGTATTTACACCTGATAAGAGTTTATTTTTTACAATAACGATGGTTACACCAGCTATGCCTAGATTTTTCTGAGCGCCTGCAAAAATTAAATCATACTTATTAACGTTTATGGGTCTGGAGGCAATTGTTGATGACATGTCACATATGACAGGTGAGCTTGTTTCAATTGGATCATGAATTTCCAATCCATGAACTGTCTCATTAGCACAATAGAAAAAGTAATCTGCATTATCTGAGATATTCCAACTATTTAAGTCTGCTACCTCTGTAAAGTTATTTGAAGATGAGTCAGATACTATATTCACCTCCGATATCTTACTTGCATATTTGCTTGCCTTTTTCGACCATGCTCCAGTAACAAGATAATCAAGTACACCATTTTTAGAAAAATTCATCGGGATAAGAGCAAACTGATGTGTAGCTCCACCTTGAAGAAATAGAACAGAATACTCTTCGCTTATATTCAGTAAATTCCTCAATGAAGATTCAGAAGATTTAGCGAACTCCTTAAAAGCATCACTTCTGTGAGATACTTCAATGATTGACATTCCACGATCAAAGTCATCAAGTCCAAGATTTATCTTATCTATTACTGAATCAGGAATTACTGCAGGGCCAGCAGAAAAGTTGAATATATCTTTTGACATATTTACTCCTCATCATCTTCACTGATGACTTTCTCCATGCCCAACAATTTATCGTCTTCAGACAGTCTTATAAGTCTGACACCCTGAGTATTTCTTCCAATAATAGATATATCATCAGTTCGAGTCCGAATCAGGTTACCTGAGGTACTAATGAACATGACTTCATCGCCTGTACTAACCTGTTTTGTACCAATCAAGTTTCCATTTCTATCCGATGTTTGGATTGCAATTACGCCTTTCCCACCTCTTTTTTGAATAGAGAATTCATCTGTTAATGTCTGTTTACCATAACCATTTTCAGTTGCTACAAGAATATTTCCTTCCTCAAGGACAACAAGAGAAATAATTTTCTGATTTTTATCAATCCGCATACCTCTGACACCTTGCGATACTCGTCCCATTGGCCTTGCATCAGATTCTTTAAACCTAATTGATTTACCAGAATTTGAGAAAAGCATAATCTCTTTAGTGCCATCAGTTATCTCTGCATTGACAACGCGATCTCCATCTCTGAGTTTGATTGCTTTAATACCAGATTTCATGGGTCTTGAGTAAGCAGATAATTTTGTTTTCTTGACGCTCCCTGTTTCTGTCGCCATGAATATGAATTGATCATCATTGAATTCTTTCACAGGAAGAACTGCTTGAATACGTTCATCCTTTTCTAATGGTAAGAGATTTACAATTGGTCGCCCTTTTGCGTTTCTTCCACCTCTAGGAAGGCGATATACTTTTATCCAATAAACTTTTCCATAACTTGAAAAGCAAAGCAATGTGTCATGTGTATTGGCCACAAATAATTTTGAAACAAAGTCCTCATCCTTCAATGATGCTGCACGCTTACCAGTTCCACCTCGATTCTGAGCTTGGTAAGTGTCAAGTGGCTGTGTTTTTGCATAACCTGCTTTTGATAATGTCACGATGAGATCTTCTTCAGGTATAAGATCTTCGTCAGTAAGGTCTGAATAGAATTCAACAATTTCTGTTCTTCTTTCATCACCATATGTTTCCTGTGTTTTAATTAGTTCTTCTCTAATAACAGATGTCAGCTCGTCTGGATTAGAGAGAATCATAGTGAATCGCTTGATATCCTCAAGTAAGTCAGAATATTCGTTAAAAATACTTTCCTGTTCAAGTCCAGTTAAGCGATTAAGTTTTAAATCAAGAATGGCTTTGGCCTGCTCCGAAGAAAGTCGATATTTACTTTTTTCGATACCAAAGTTTTCAATATTCAAAAGGTGTTTAGGAATGGTGGAAACATTTCCAGCTTTCTTCAGCATGTCTTTGACTTTTCCTACTTTCCATAGTTTAGAAACTAATGCTTTTTGTGCTTCTGCAGGCGTTTTAGATTTCTTAATGATGGCAATCATTTCATCGATATTTGTCAAAGCAATTGTCTGGCCCTCTAATATGTGAGCTCTGTTAATAGACCGATTCAGCTCATAGATGGTTCTTTTGGTTACCACATCACGCCTATGTGAGAGGAATGCATCAAGCATTTCTTTAAGATTCATTAGTTTCGGCTGTCCATTAGACAGAGCGACCATATTGATAGAGAATGTGCTTTCTAAAAGCGTTTGCTTATACAAATTATTTAAAAGCACATCAGAAACTGTTCCTCTCTTGAGATCAATTACAACCCTTAGTCCATCTTTATCAGATTCATCTCGAATTTCTGAGATGCCTTCTATTTTCTTATCTCTGACCAGTTCAGCAATCTTTTCAATTAATCTGGCTTTATTAACCTGGTATGGAAGCTCAGAAACAACGATAGATTCACGGTCTCCATTTTCTTCAATCGAGGTTTTTGCTCTAACATGAACACGCCCTCTTCCAGTTTCATAAGCTTGTTTAATTCCATCTATACCATGGATTGTGGCAGCAGTTGGAAAATCTGGCGCAGGAATGAGTTTAATCAGGTCATCGATGCTTGCTTGTTCATTGTCCAGTATAAATAGGCATCCATCGATGATTTCCTTTAAGTTATGAGGTGGAATATTGGTGGCCATACCAACTGCAATCCCAGCAGATCCATTGATCAGTAGATTGGGCAACCGAGTTGGAAGGACCGCAGGTTCTTCTTCGGATTCATCATAGTTGGGAATAAAATCAACAGTATCCTTGTCGATATCAGCAAGAAGCTCTTGAGTGATTTTTTCCATCCTAACTTCTGTGTATCGCATAGCAGCAGCCCTATCACCATCGATTGATCCAAAGTTTCCTTGACCATCAACAAGGGTATATCGCAGTGAAAAGTCCTGAGCCATTCTTACAATGGTTTCATAAACTGCACTGTCTCCATGAGGGTGATATTTACCAATTACATCACCAACGATTCTGGCAGACTTCTTGTAAGCTTTCGTATGATCATTACCAAGTACTTTCATAGCATAGAGGACTCTTCTATGAACTGGTTTCAATCCATCTCTGACATCAGGCAATGCTCGTCCAATAATTACACTCATTGCATAATCCAGATAGGATTTCTTCATTTCATCTTCTAAATTAATCTGAGAAATTTTATCTGTCATGGCACTAATTAGTTTATTTTTATGAATATTAAATTGTAGCTTTTCAATACACAGGTATATGAATGAATATCTATGTATAATTTTAACACATCATTAATGGTTTTTTACGTTTAAAACCCTATTAAATAAGGATTTATGATCAATGGATCAGAGAGATAATATCAATACAGAGGAAGTAGATAAGTTCAATGATTTAGCGAACGAATGGTGGAATCCATACGGAAGTTTTGCACCACTCCATAAACTCAATCCACTTCGTTTCGAATACATACGAGCAAATAGTAGCTTAGACGGAAAAACAGCTATTGATGTTGGATGTGGCGGTGGAATACTCACTGAAGCACTTGCGAGTGTCGCATCTGAGGTTCACGGAATTGATATGGCCAAAAAGGGCTTAGCAGTTGCAAATATTCATAAAGACAAATCAAATATAACGAATATTAAATATAGTCAGAGCACAATCGAAGATTATGCCTTAAAACATGAGAATAAATTTGATGTCTTAACATGTATGGAAATGCTTGAGCATGTACCATCACCAGAAGAAACAATCAAAGCATGCTCTGATATTGTCATCGAAGGCGGAGACCTTTATTTTGCAACCATCAATAGGAATATAAAATCTTATGCCATGGCAATAATTGGTGCAGAGTACATACTTAATTTACTCCCAAAAGGAACCCATGAATTTGATTGCTTCATCAAGCCATCAGAATTAGAAAAATGGTCAAAGTCAGCTGGGCTTGAACTAGTCGAGTTGATTGGAGTGACATACAACCCAATTACGACTGTATTTTCACTTTCGGACGATGTTGATGTCAATTACATGATGCATTTTAAAAAGATTAGCAATGACTAATAAAAAAATTGTTTTGTTTGATCTTGATGGAACACTAATTGATACCGCTCCTGATATGTATTTAGCACTGAGCATTCTTTTGAGCGAAGAAAAAATGGAAACGGTCCCTTATGACAAAGTTAGACCTCAGGTTTCAAATGGAGTATTGGGTATATTTTCAGTCGCATTTAGTGATGATCCAGTTATAGAGAGTGATAGATATGAACGATATCTTGATATTTATGAATCTGTACTCGGTCAAGAATGTAAGCTATTTAATAATGCAAATAACCTTTTAGATAGTTTGGATTCAAAAGACATTGATTTTGGTATTGTGACCAACAAATCAAGTCGATTCACAATGCCATTAATGAGGCAATATAATCTTCTAGACAGAATGCAAACTTTAGTATGCGGAGATCAAGTTAAGCAAAGAAAACCTAATCCTGAGCCATTGATAAAGGCGCTAAAAAATAGTGGCAAATCATATGATCGAAATAATGTGTATTATGTTGGTGATGCTCAAAAAGACATCGATGCAGCAAGAGCCGCACACTTTAGATCGATTGCTTGCACATATGGATATAGAGTCGCAGATGATAATCCAGCATCGTGGGAGGCAGAGTTTTTAATTGATGACCTAATTGAGGTAAATGAAATTGTCTGAACTTCAGCTGAAAAATAAAATTATTATGGTTACGGGTGCTAATCAAGGGATAGGTAAAACAGCCTCTATAACCTATGCAAGCCTTGGAGCCAAAGTAATTTTGCTTGGTAGGAGTCTTGAGTCACTTGAGGCCGTTTATGATGAAATCGTTGGGCTCAATTACACTGAACCGATGATATCTCTTATGGACCTAGAAAAAGCAGATGGCAATGATTATCAAATGATTCTTGAAAACTTAATGAGTGAATTCGGTAAGTTAGATGGTTTACTATTGAATGCGAGTATACTGGGCGATCGCACACCAATCGCACATTATGATTCCGAAACTTGGGTTAGAACAATTCACGTCAACTTAACTGCTCAGTTTTTATTAACCAAAACTCTATTGCCTGCATTATATGAATCAGATAGTGCATCTGTCATATTCACCTCAAGTGGTGTTGGAAAAATTGGAAAAGCATTTTGGGGTGCTTATTCTGTTTCTAAGTTTGGCATTGAAGCACTGTCGCAGATCTTAAGCTCAGAGCATGAGGATGTATCAAATATTCGATTTAACTGCATTAATCCTGGCGCAACTAGAACGAAGATGAGGAAAGAGGCCTATCCATATGAAGATGAGGATAAATTATTAGAGCCAATCGATTTGATGGGTAAATATGTTTGGTTGATTTCTGATGAAAGCAGAGATATTACTGGTCAGAGTATTGATTGCCAGTAGATATTTCTAATTCAGCTGTTCAGTTGAAATTTGAGCCATCTCATTTGTCGTTTCTGATTCTAGATCTAAGCTCAGGTTTTGTGGCTCTTTAATGTCTGGTAGGTCTGGTAACTCACTCAGTTTTTCTAAACCAAAATAGTCTAAAAACTCATTTGTAGTTGAGAACATTGCAGGCTTACCAGGCACATCTCGGTAACCAACAATTTTGATCCAATTACGATCTGTAAGTGTTCGCATAATGCTACTGCTTACTGAGACACCCCTTATTGATTCGATGTCTCCTCTTGTGACAGGCTGATTGTAAACTATGATAGATAATGTTTCCATTAAAGCCCTTGAATATCTTGGTGTTTTTTCAGCATAGATGATATTTAAAAAGTCATTGATGGATGATTTTGCTTGTATTCTAAAACCACTCGCAACTCTGGATATTTCAATTTCTTTATTTTCATAATCATTTTTCAGTGAGTCAATTGCTTCAAGGATATCTGCTTTAGTACATGATTCTTTTGAATTGATTATTTTATGTATCCGATCTGCAGACAGGGGTTCGCCAGAAGATAGCAATAATGCTTCAACGATATTTTTAATTTGATTCATGAATCTCCTTTTCAACAAGCATTTTAACGTGAATGATCCCAAACTCTTGAGCTTGTACCACCTCGATTAATAATTCTTTCATCAGTTCTAGAATTGCCAAGAATGTCACAACCAAACCAATCTTTTGTTCCTGAAGATCAAATAAATCTTCAAATTTAATGAAATCCTTTCCATTAATTTTTTCCAATATTTCTGACATTCTCTCTTTGACTGATAGTGGTTCTTTCATGAAGTGCAAGGTAGAAAACATTTCTGCTTTTTTGAGTACTTCTTGAAAAGCCATAACCAGATCCGGTAATTCTATATCTGGTAATATATCGGGTTGCTGATAATTTCCAGTTTCAGCAGCCGATAAATATATATCTCGCTCTACTCTATTCAATGAATCAATCTCTTCAGAAACAGTTCGATATCTCTCATACTCCAGTAATCTCCTGACCAATTCTGCCCTTGGATCGTCTTCTTCTTCAATTTCTTCAAAAATAGGCAATAACATTTTTGATTTAATTTCGGCCAGCATTGCTGCCATGAGTAAATATTCTCCCGCTAAACTGAGCTCAAGGTCTTGCATCAGATTAATATAGTCGACATATTGTTCTGTAATTTCTGCAATTGGGATATCTATAACATCTAGATTCTGTTTTCTTATTAAATACAACAACAAATCAAGCGGACCTTCAAAGGCTTCAAGAAAGACTTGAAGAGCAACAGGAGGGATGTAGAGATCTTTTGGTAGTTCAGTAAGCTGCTCACCTTGAACGATTGCAAAGGGCATTTCTGCTTGCATTGGCTTATTTATGGTTTTATCCATATTTGATTAAATCCAGCATTTGATCCTCATTAATGATACTAACACCAATATCTTCTGCTTTTTTCATTTTTGAGCCTGGATTTTCACCAGCAATTAAGTAATTGGTATTTTTGGAAACTGCAGATGTGACCTTTCCCCCATTATTTTCAATAAAGTTTCTGGCTTCGGATCTTGTCATATTTTTTAGTGTACCCGTTATGACAAAGATTTTATCACTCAGTATTTGACTGTCATTTTCTAATTGATAGATTATTTTTACACCCATTTCAATCAAACGATTGATATTTTCTATATTTTTAATGTTTTTAAAGAAATCTAAAATACTGTTTGCAACAATTGGCCCAATATCACGAATCATTAGTAATTCTTCAATTTCTGTGTTTATAAGTTCTTCCAATGAAGAAAAACTTTCAGCAAGAGACTTTGATGTAGCAAGCCCGACATCATTGATTCCTTGGGCATATATAAATCTTTCGAAACTTATAATTTTTGATGATTCAATTGATGTTAAGAGGTTTTGAGAAGACTTTTCAGCCATCCTCTCCAATGATATTAATTCATCAATATTTAAAGAAAAAAGGTCAGAAGTGGTTTTGATCAAGTTAGAATCAAGCAATTGATCTATAATTTTTTCGCCCAGTCCTTCTATATCAAAAGCATTTCTAGAAACAAAGTGCTTGAGTCCTTCTTTTATCTGATCGGGGCAGGCATTCCCTCCACTACATTTAGCGGCACTCTCCCCCTCTTTTCTGACGATTACTGAACCGCATGAAGGACACTGTGAAGGGAAGACAATTTTTTTTGTTTGCTGACCTCTTTTTTTCTTATTAACAGACACGATCTCTGGTATGACATCGCCGGCTCTTCTTACAAATACATGGTCACCATTGCGAATGTCTTTTCGACTGATTTCATCCATATTATGTAGAGTTGCATTGCTGACCATTACTCCTCCCACTTTGATTGGATCCAATTTTGCAACTGGTGTGATTGTTCCAGTTCTGCCAACTTGGAAATCAACATCTAAGATTCTTGACTCAACCTCAACAGAAGAAAACTTATGAGCAATTGCCCATCTTGGTGCTTTTGAAACAAAACCAAGTTCTTTTTGATAAGAAATCTTATTGACCTTATAAACAACACCATCAATTTCAAAATCGAGCGAACCTCTTGCAGAATCTATTTTCTTATAATATTTGTCACATTCATGAGCGCCAGTTAATAGCTGTGATAGTGGTGAGACCACAATCCCTGAGTCATTTAGATATTTGATGACATCGCTGTGGTTATTGAAATCATTCTCATTGGAGAGTAGCCCGTATCCATGAGCATAAAAGCGCAATGGTCTAACCTTTGCAATATTCGGATCCAGTTGACGTATGCTTCCAGCTGCAGCATTTCTAGGATTTGCAAAAACCTTCAGATTCTTTTCTTCATTTTCTCGGTTCATCTTCTCAAAATCATTCTTTGAGATAATGATTTCCCCTCGTATTTCGACTTTCTCAGGAGGAGATGATGTATTGAGTGTTATGGGTATCGATTTGATCGTTAGGACATTGTGTGTAACATCCTCTCCTGTTTTCCCATCACCCCTTGTTGTTGCATAAGATAATTTTCCAGATTCATATAATAAATTTACTGCGACACCATCAAACTTTGGTTCAGCGATGAACTCAATGTCTTCTTTTAAGGAGAGCTTATCTTTTATTCTTTTTTCAAAAGACATTAACTCATCCATTGAGAAAACATTATCCAATGAAAGCATGGGTGTTAAATGGTCAATTTGAATAAAACGATCGATGGGTTTTGACCCAACCCTCTGTGTTGGTGAATCAACTTGAATGTGTTGAGGATATTTTTTCTCCAAATCATGAAGAGCTTTGACCATTTGATCAAACTCTTGGTCTGATATTTTTGGGTCATCCATTCCATGATATTGATAGTTATGAAAGTTTATTTCATCTATCAGTTTTCTAATTTCTAATTCAATGCCTTTCATACATCGTGGATATTATTCATTTGTAATATTTTCAAGCAATACGCCATTGAGCTGTTTCAGTACCATGTCAGAATCTTTCTCCATTTGATCTGAAATATGTCTATCGAAGATGTGATTCTTCGCAATATAGAAAAATGTAAAGCCTTTGATTTCCTTATCATTTTTGAAATAACCAGGTTCGTTTAAATTTGCTACATAATATGATGAATCTGCGTTTATTTTTTTTTCAAATATTCCACTGCTATTCAATTTCAACTCATAGTTTTTAAATATTTGTATCAGTTCTTTCAAGCTTAAATCATTTTCTGAAAGTGATATTCTTCGACTCGGTGTATTCGTTTTTTGGTTGTTTATGTCATTGATGACTATTTTTTCATGAATGTTTATTTCACGATTTGGTTTTTCTTTCGCTTTTTTGTTGAATAGTAGTATCAGTAAAAGTATGACGAAAACTAATGTCAGTATAACCCACGCTATATCCATCAGGATGCTTCGGGCGTTTCTGATAGCTCAATGGCCTCATCGAGGTCAACTGAAACCAGCCTTGAAACACCTGGCTCACTC
>DMGO01000141.1:0-5117 GCA_003449795.1 Gammaproteobacteria bacterium
TATTCTAGTTTTTTCATTATCGCTCCTTTTAATTTCATTTTTTAAATTGAGCTGGCAATAGAAGAACTTATTATGAGATAAACGACTCCGTTTCTTCAGCTTCCGCTTACTTGCGTCTCACAATGGTTTTGAACCAACTTTTGCTGTGCGCCTTAAGGAGATACTGGAAGATACTTATGAGATAAACGACTCCGTTTCTTCAGCTTCCGCTTACTTGCGTCTCACAATGGTTTTGAACCAAATGTATGTTTTGCGAGTTGTAGGAATTAACCAACAAGCACATGATACAAGGGAATAAAATGTCATTCAATCAATGATTCTTGTTTCCCTTCTTTTTTGTTCAATTGCTGTCTTGTATTGCAGCAGTCTGAATAATAGACTGGGTTTTTGGATTAGAACAAATGACCCCAATCCTAGAGAGCTTTTTTAAACTAAAATCACACGGAACAACCCCTAAGCAAGAGCTGATAGCAGGCCTAACAACCTTTGTAACCATGGCCTATATTATTCTAGTAAACCCACAAATAATGTCTGCTGCAGGAATGGACCCTGGTGCAAGCTTTGTTGGCACATGCATTGCTGCTGCGCTTGCTTGTTTTGCAATGGGGCTATATGCGAACTGGCCAGTTGGTTTAGCGCCAGGCATGGGCCTTAATGCATTCTTTACTTTTACTGTGGTCATTGAGTTGGGTTACAGCTGGGAAATTGCACTCGGAGCTGTTTTTCTTGCGGGCATATTGTTTGTGATCATGAGCATTACTCCTCTTAGGAGATGGATGCTTGATAGCATTCCAATGAACTTAAGAGTAGCCATGGGTTCTGGAGTGGGTTTATTTGTTGGTTTCATCGGCCTGAAAAGTGGGGGCCTGATTGTCGACAATGATGCTAATTTTTTGAGTCTTGGCGATTTCTCTAATACAGAGACACTTTTAGCTGGGCTGGGGTTCCTGCTTATTTCCGTGCTTGCAATAAGAAAGGTGCCTGGCTCTATTATTTTGGGGGTCATTGCTGTGACTGTTTCAGGAATACTTTTAGGCCTTGTGCAATTTCAAGGCTTTGTTTCAGCGCCTCCTGATTTGGCGCCTACTTTTTTGAAGTTGGATATTTTGGGCGCGCTCGATGTTGCCATGGTGAGTGTTGTCATTTCGTTTCTTTTTGTGAACCTTTTTGACACGGCTGGAACACTTTTGGGTGTTGCAAACCGTGCGAACCTAATTGGCTCTGATGGAAAGGTAAAAAACCTAGATAGAGCACTAAAGGCTGATAGCACATCAAGCGTTGTTGGCGCGTTTTTTGGTTGCGCACCAGTCACCAGCTATGTAGAAAGCTCTGCTGGTGTTGAGGCTGGCGGAAGGACGGGGTTGACTGCTGTCGTTGTGGGGCTAATGTTTCTCTTGGCAATCTTTTTCTCGCCCCTGGCTGCAATAGTTCCAGCATATGCCACCTCTGGTGCACTTATTTATGTAGCGATTTTAATGCTTGGAGGAATGGAGAAGCTGGACTGGTCCGATACCACTGAACTGGTCCCATCATTGATCATGATAGTCATGATTCCTTTGACCTTTTCAATCGCAAACGGAATCGCACTCGGATTTATTTCTTATGTGGTGATCAAGGCTTTTGTTGGTGAAATCAAAAGTGTTTCTTCTGGTGCTTGGTTTCTGTTCGTGATCTTTGTGGCAAAGTTTATTTTTTTGTAAGGGCTTGTTATAGCTCTTCCATTGTTGATTTTGCTGCCCTGTTAAGGATTAGATAATAAATAGGCATCAATATAACGCTGTACCCAATTACCTCCGGTCCTATTAACTCAAAAAGCGTGAAGGTTAGTGTGGCTGCAGAAAAGAGTAGAAAAAACTCTGTATTGCTCTTGAGGTAGCCCTCTTCAAAAGCGGCCCTAAAAATTAAATAATTGACTGGAATGTATAGGGCTACTGCTGTGATTGTCCCTGGGCTGAAGTCAAAAAAATACAGGCTAAAAAATATGTGAAAAAACGCATTCACAACCTGGGTGGTCATCAAAAAGAACATTACAACGTGTGCGCTTCCTCTGTTCTTTTTGACAATGTGAATGATGATGATTATTAGTAGCAAGGCTGTGAGCCTAATCAGAACCTCTTCGGTGCTTAGCGAGTTATTATCCAGAAAATATTTTAATCTCCACTCCCTGAAATTGAAGATTATGTGTTCTTCAAAATGATGAATTAGATAGGCCAAAGGTGCCAATAGTATTAAATTTTTAAATCCTCTCATTTTTCAGGGCTTTCGTCTTTAGGCGGGTACTTTAAGCTTGCTTCTTTGGTCCCGTCATCCTTAATTGTAACAACAAGTGGCAACCATTCTTCGTCATCACATATAAATGCTAGGCAACCCTCTACTTTGAGGTTTCCATCCTCTTTTAGGTAAATGCTGGACTTAAACTCTCTGCCTCTTCTTGGGTCATAAATTTTTCCGTCTTTAAATTTTTTCTGTTCAGTATCATCTATAGAAAATCCTGATAACACATTTATGCCCACAATCGTTCTTGACCTAAGCGACTTGTTTTTATTGTTTTCATCGAGAATTAGCTTTGGGTCACGACCCTCTTCAACAAAAATTGTCTCTACTTTGGCACAAAGATGCTTATCGCAGTTTTCGATGAGAACAATTGAGCCTGGCGTCAGCCAATATCCAAAAAGATCGCTTTCTGCAAAAAGATTGTTGCTGATCAGCATGACTATGACGAAACTTATTTTTTTCATGAACTAAGGCTTAGGTAAATTTGTTTTTGCCATCAAAATAAACGATGTTGGTAACTTCTGGAGGGTTCTTTACGCACTTCAGGTTAACGCTGTATGAGTCTGGATGTGAGCGAGGTTGGTAAAAGCTTTTTATTCCACATTTTTTACAAAACAAGTGTTTTGCTTTTTTTGTTCCAAAAGAATACTCGGAAATTAATTCCTCGCCATTAATGATTGTAAAATCATCGTGCTTAACAAATAGGTGTTCATAATCCAGAGGTTCACAAATTGAGCAATTGCATTTCCAAATCTCAACACCCTTTTCTGAATAAAATTTAAACTTTACCCCTTCGCAATGACAGCCCCCAAAGTACTCTTTCATTTTTTAGCCTTATTCATAAGCTTCAATATCCAAATCATTAAAACGGCCAAAGTAAATATCGTATATATAGAATATATTTCTTTCTGAAAGATATTCGAAATGAACGTAAAAAGAAATGCTATCACTAAATAATTTATCCCTACTGAGTGCAATAGTTTCCAATTTTTAATACCAACCCTTCTAACCATCTTGTCTGTCGATGTAAAAGCCATTGCATACATCAGCAAATACCCTGATCCTCCTCCTAAAATTGATACCATGCTCGGCTCGTCATTGGTGCTGGAGAAGAAATAAATCAGTGCTGCCAAATGAAATGAGTGTGCAAGCGCAAAACTCAGTCCAAAATATCTTCTGTTTCTCAACAAAAACTTTGTTGTTTGGTTTTTAAACCTTAGATTTAAGGCGCTGGCTGAAAAAGCAGCAAATAAATATAAAAAGGAGAGGTTCGCGCTGTATCTTGCCCATAGCAATGCACTATCTTCTGATGCCATGCCAATCAAGAAATAGCCTCCTAAAATCAGGGAAAGCAAGAAACTGGAAAATATTAATATTTTCTTCACTTCTGAAGATTATAATTTACAGCTTGTCGGCTTTCTGGGTCTGTGAGCCGACATCTTCAGCAATGATATTGGGGACAAGCATGGTCAAGGCATAGTGAGCTATTTTCCATTCGCCATTGATCAGCTGGACAACGCCAGTGCCTCTACAATGCCCTAGCTTTTCATTTAGTAGAATTTCGTCGAACCATCGAGTATTGCCGCTACCTTCCCAGTTACGCTCAACTACTGAGTAAGTCCATCCATGACCGTCTTCAAATGCTGGTTTGGCATAACTTTTAAATTCCTCTATCGTCCAGCGCTCGGTTTTATCTGTTCCTAAAAAGATCGCGTCTGAACTGTAGCGGGCAAAATAGGGCTGGAAATTACCTTCATGGGCATCTTGATGAAGTCCATCTAATAGGGCATCAAGCTTTTCTTGGCTCCAACCACTCTGTGAAAACACCAAAAGGACAATGGCTATTATTTTTTTCATCTTTTTCTTTCAGAAGCAAATAAGCTTTTATTGATGGTTTACCTGCTCTTTTCTTAAGGTGTAGCCAGCCAATATAGCTAGAATGAATAATGCAGGTATGTCGCCTAAAAAATGCCCCATTTCATCCGTATCAATAGCTGCTTGATAAGCCATAATTCCGCCATGAACAATGCTGCTCCATACAACAAACCATACAAACATTGCATGTTTTACTGGATCTTTTGATGCAATTATCATCACAACTCCAAGGGTCATATAAACCCCTTGAATCATCATCTCATATTCCCATTGTCCTGGACTCCAAGCCCAGCCACCTAGGGGGTCTAACTTCATCATTGGTATAATTAATACAAATGCAACTCCAAAAACTCTTAACGTGTTTTTTAATATCGATAAGTTATCCATGTTTTCCTCCTTTGTTTTTATCTTTTGGTTTTCGCCAAGCAATTGCTGCGCCAATTGCAATGCCTACTGCTATCCACGTTGGTTCATTTGTGGCGACAAAAACCGCTGCTCCTATTGCAGTTCCAACACCAATCCAGTTTCCAGCATTATCACGATTCTTAAAATTCTTTTGCTTATGTTTCATTGAAATCTATATCAAGTTATGAGCTTAGGTATTACTCCTAGTTGAGCAAGAATACCAAAGATAATTAACAATATAATGCTAGAGAGCATTTTAAGATTCTTCTTTTGAATCCATTCAAATAAGTCATCTATTAATTTTCTTGTCCATTTATCAGCTTTATCCATCCATTTAATGGCTTTTCTTGTCCATGTGTCAGTCATATCAATTAATAACAGAGAAAATGCTGCAATGATAAGCCACACGAAACCATTAAGAGTCATGTCGATTAACCAACCTAAAATCACCCAATTTATTTCCATCATCAAACCCTAATGATTAGTCGATTTTTTTGAGGATATTAATTTTTATATCGCCCGAATTCCCACTTAAACTGTTACAAACAAAATCATTCAACTGT
>DMGO01000007.1:0-5267 GCA_003449795.1 Gammaproteobacteria bacterium
AAAACCAAAAAACTGGTTTGTTTTTTTGCTGCTAATCGTTGCAAGACTAATCGCATTTTTTCCTATAAAAGTCATACAATCATTTGGAAAAATAACTGGAATTCTCCTCTATCAAATCCCCTCAAATCGAAAGAATGTTGCAAAAAAGAATATAGAACTCTGTTTTCCAGAACTCAGCAAGGATGAACAAATGAAATTGGTTAAAGATCATTTTATCTGTCTTGGAATGGGCTTCTTCGAGGTCTTTATAGCAAGGTGGAAGTCAGAGAAGAGCATTGCGAAGGTCACAAGAATAGAAGGTTTAAATATTTTACAGAAAGCTGTTAAAAAAAATCATGGGGTGATCCTATTGAGTGCTCATTTTACCATGTTGGAGGCCAGTGCATTCATCGGCAGAAAAAGCATTGCACCTGGAATACCGGAAATGGTTGGCATGTATCGTGTAGGTGATAATTCAATCATCAACCGTTTTTTTAGAAATGCTCGACTTAAATCTGTTGATAGTCTGATCACAAAGTTTGAAATAAAGAGCCTGATTAAAGCGCTGAAGGCTAAAAAAATCGTTTGGTATGCTTCAGACCAGAATTTTATTGGGAAAAACTCTATCGACGTTAGCTTTTTTGGTCAGGATGCTGCTACAACACCAGCAATATGTAGATTTGTAGAAATGACAGATTGTGCCGTCTTGCCATATTTTCCAAAGAGACTAGAAAATGGAGACTATGTGCTTACCATATATCCTGAAATGAATAACGAAGATTGCAAAAATCCAGAAAAATTTCTACAGCACTTTTATGATTGTCTTGAATCGCATGTTTTGGAGAATAAAGAACAATACTATTGGGTTCATCGTCGTTTTAAAAAACAAGACACTCAAATCGATCCATATGTCAATCAATAGAACTATGACTGAGTATGATATTCCAATCACTCTCTAAAAATTTCTTATTACTATTTTTAAAAGTTTTCTTTAATGATCTGTGAAAACGATCAAGTGTGCTCCTTTTTGATGAAATTTTTTGATGCAACCTTGAGGAAGTATCAAAATCGATTAAATAAACATTAAGCTCGTCATCTATGAGGATATTATTGGTGTTTAAATCTGGATGATAAATCTCTTTATTATTGAACAGATGAAGACACTTGCCTATCGACTTCCAAACATTATTATCGGCATCATCATCTATAATTAATTCAGAGAGTGTTTTGGAGTTTTCTATCTCTATAGTGATCAAATCAGCCGTATATGTGGCGCCTGATTTCTTGACTCTAGCTCCAATGGGTTTAGGTACAGGTAAACCCATTGCGGATAGCTCTTCGAGTCTCCTAAACTCACGAATTGATCTTGATCCATCAAATCCTGTCCAGAGATATCGATCCTTTATATAACCTCCCAATATTCCTCCCCTGAAGTAGTGCTTCAGAACACACTTAAGATTTTGATATTCAAAAAAGATTGTCTCTCCTCTGCCTGTGTCTGTCAGATCATAGCTTTTACTCTGAAGCCATTTATTTGTTTCAAAAAAGTCTTCATTAATATCCTTGATCAAATCATCTGCATATATGATGATGTTTTCATTGTCTTGAATTAATAAATTACTCATTTTTCTATGTCTATAGATTTACCCAAAGTCGCAAATCAAATTTGCATTCTAAGATTATCAGCACTGGGTGATTGCTGTCACGCTTTGGGAGCAATTAATCGCCTAAAAAAAGTAATGCCAGATTCAAAAATAACTTGGGTTATAGGTAAGAATGAATATCAACTATTCAAAAATATCGAGGACATTGACTTTCATGTTGTAGACAAAACAAACTTGATGGGAGCCATGTTAGAAACTAGGCGGGCCTTAAGAGGAAAAAAATTTGATGTTATTTTAAATATGCATGCATCAATGTCTGCAAACCTAATTAGTATGATGATTTCATCTGAAAGAAAAATAGGTTTCGATAAAGAGCGCTCTCGCGATAAACAGCATTTATTTTGCAATGAATTTATACCAGCCAAGAAGAATCAACATGTGGCCGATGGGATGGTAGATTTTGTTAATCACTTAACAAATAAAAATGGTCATCCAGTTTGGGAGCCACTGAATCTAAACCCTGAAGAGGATGAAATCAAAAAACACATCGATGAAAATAAAGTCACATGCCTGATTAGCCCGTGTAGCAGTCAAAGATATGGGAAGAAATATAACCGAAGTTGGTCAATTGAGAATTTTATTGAAGTAATAAAGTATCTTTTAGGGCAAAAGAATGCTCAAGTCATAATCACGGGTGGGCTCTCTGAAACCGAAGTTGAATATTCTAAAAAAATAGATGCTGAAAATTTCAGTGAAGACTTTGTAAACCTCATTGGAAAAACAAGCATCAGAGGAATGGCTGCACTCGTAAAGCATTCCCAATTGATAATCTCACCAGATTCTGGGCCAGCCCATATAGGAACAGTTATGGATAAGCCAGTGATAGGGCTATATGCAATGAGTAATTTAAATCGAAGCGGTCCATATCATTCAAGAAACTGGGCAATCAATAAATACCCAGAAGCCCTCGAGATATTTGAAGAAAAAAACATCGAATCTTCAAAGTGGGGTCAAAAAGTAAAAGATCCAAAAGCAATGCAATTAATTAAGGTTGATGATGTCATATCAAAGATCGATGAGGTGATCTCATATGTTAATGAAAGAAATCAGGACTGAGCGTTTACTAATCAAGACTCCTGAGATAGATGACAAATTTGAGTTAACTCAATTGATCAATGACAAAGATGTCATCAAATGGCTTTCAGAAATCCCCTTTCCTTATACACTCAATCACGCTGAAGAATTTATTGAAAGATCGCGAGAAAGGGTATTAAAACAAGAGAGTTATAATTTCATGATTTTTCAAGATAAAAAAATGATTGGAGGAATAGGCCTAAGTGAATTCAATAATAAATCATGTCATGTGGGATATTGGCTCGGAAAAAAATATTGGGGAAATGGCTTTGCTACAGAAGCTCTGAAAAGCATCTTGGATTTTGGATTTGACCAGCTGAATTTAGAGAAAATCTATGCTGCTTATAAGATTGGCAATGAAGGATCAATAAGAGTTCTGAACAAGTCTGGTTTTGAATATTCTAGAAAAAAATACGAGTATGACAGTGTACTAAATGAAGAAGTTTTCTTAACTGAAATGATTTTAAGAAAGGAAGAACTTAGCACTTAAATTAGAGATCTCCTTTTTCCCTCATCTCTTTTCTTATTTTTGTTGCGCTGATGTCTGTAACTGACTTATCAAAAACTTCTTCATCAAATGCATACCCAACACCACGACCATAGGTAATGTTTACGATGTTTGGTACCAACATTATTTCGTAATCAACCCCCCTGGCGAAATTATCCTTTGCAAGGCCCTCCTCAATGTTTTTGCATACTTCATCCCAGTCAAATGGATTGTCATCTTGTCCATCCCCGCCAGATGCGCCTTGTACATCTCTTACTTGAATGATGACTTGACCAGTTTTTGCCACACATCTTTTAAATAAAGCTTGATGGCCATCATGCCATGGTTGCCATCTGCCCAGCATTTGAACTGTAGGCTTTTTCCAATCAAACATTTTTTAATAACTCCTTTGCAACATCTTCATGATTATGATCATTCCACTCGGTAATATGAAAATCTACATTTTGAGGCTCTTGAAATAATTTATTGGTATCTTCAAATCTGCCCTCTTTAATTGTATCCATCCAAATAGTGATATCTGCATTAAAATTTTCTCTGGTTTCTTTTGTTGGACAGACAAAATCACAAACTACAAACCTACCATTAGCTTTTTCAAAGTCAGCAAATGTTCTCATTCTATTAGATTGTCTAGTACGCCCTTCATCAGAAAAATCCCAATCATTTGCCATTTCTCTGACATTATCAGCGTTATACCAAGCAGCATTGATAAGTGGGACCAATCTTTCCGTAAGGTAGGTCTTGCCACTTCCAGGTAACCCCATAACAAGTATTTTCATTATTAACTCTTATAAAAAAGTGAGATTCTATAACTTTAGTTCAAAATTTAATACAAAAAATGATGTTTTTTTCTGGTTATATTTTGACTGAGTTATAAGCATCGAACACTGCTTGAGCTATAACCAAATCTTGAACTGCAACACCGGTAAGATCAGCAATTGTTATAGAATCTTTTTGCTTTCTACCAGGTCTAAGCCCTGAAAAAATATCTCCCAGCTCTACAATGCTATCACTATCGATCAGTGATCTCTTAAGTGCCTGATGAATTTCACCACGAATGAGGTTCTGTTCCAAGCTATCTGCAACAACCAGATCTGCTACTGAAAGTAAATTTGGATCAAGCTCGCACTTCTCAGGAGTATCTGATCCAACTGCAGTTATGTGAGTGCCAGGTTTTATCCAATCCGATTGTATCAATGGTTCTTTTGAGGAAGTTGCAGTAATAATTAATCTTGATTCCTTAACCAAATTCTCTAAATCTTCTTCAACATTGACATCCAATTCTGAAAGATCTTTTTTCACCAGATTGGTCTTTACTGGATCTCTGCCCCAAACTCTCACTTTCTTAATCTTCATTAGTTCTGAAACATAGATTGCCTGATAGCGTGCTTGTACTCCTGTTCCTATAATTGTGAATGATTCAATATCGTGATTTGAGAGTGCTTCGCTGGTAATTGCGCCTGCGATTGCGGTTCTGATGTCTGTGAGATTAGCATCATCAATCAATATCGCCTCAGGTATTCCTGTTTGAATATCAAATAAAAGCATCATACCTTGTCCAGGCTTGATGTTTTCTTTCTGATTCTGAGGAAAACCAGATGCAATTTTGATTACATAGTGGCTTCCACCTTTTATGTATCCATACTTTATATGCACCTCGCCTGGAGGCTGATGCATGATCAACTCACCAACAGGAGGAATCACCGCGTTGCCATTTGAGTATTCAATAAATGCCTTTCTCATCGCATCACTGATATCCATCTTTGCGATAAGCGGTTCAATCTGGTCCCAATTTAGTGTGATTGGCATCATGACTGAAGGACCTTTAACAGTGTCTTATTAGCAATATTGCCTCCACAAAGCAGAATTGTGACCTTCTTGTCTTTGTACTCCTCCTTAACACTCTCAAAAGCTGCCAATGCAACACCTGCAGCTCCTTCAATTAGCATTTGGTGCTGATCAATAAAGGCCTTCATGGAGTTTTGTATTTCAGACTCGCTGACCAAAATAGATCGATCGACAACTGATTGGCAGTAGTCAAAGGT
>DMGO01000155.1:0-5255 GCA_003449795.1 Gammaproteobacteria bacterium
CAGTCTGCCTCGAGTGCTTCCATGCACATAGTCATTAGCAACGGTTGGTAACATAACAGTATTTGCAGCACAGCCCAATGCAACGAAAATCCTGAAGAAATATAGTTCTGTGGTGTTATCTGCTAATGGATAAATAAAATAACCAATGCCCAATAAGAAGAAACCCAAGGAGTATACAAATCTTCTACCTATCTTATCTGACAGCGCGCCAAAAAGGCCAATCACAGAAACAACGACAACTTCTTGAACAGCAGTCAAGGTTCCAGCTACACTCCCGAATTCTTCTTGTGGAATGCCAAGAGCGCTAAAAATCGAATAATTAAAAACATTGACAAAAGCCATGCTGGCTATGCCAAAGAAAGCTCCAAAAAATAAGGTAAACAAATGACGTTTTTCAATCTCAGGTAACAATACTATGGGACCAAACTTTAGGCCCATTGGCTGATCAGAATTATTTCCTATATCCATATTTTGATTTTAAATTTTATTATTAAAAATAATAACACTACACTAAGAGTGATGATAAAAAAAATAACAAAAGTAACACTTTGTATCATTTTAGTGATAATGGCTTTCTCTCTATTAATGGCTTGGAGACTAGATGTCTTTGTCACAATCAATGAAAAGAAACCAAACAGCTGTCAAGCAATTGAAATTGATGGAAGCGCTGAAGATATCGAAATAGATTATCAAAATGGAATTGCTTACCTTTCGTTACTTGACCGCAGAGGGTTAATTGAAGAAAAAGATGTCCAAGGAAGCATTGGAAAGATTGATCTCAATAGCATGCCATGGAAAGTAGAAAGTGTTTACTCAGGTGAAGGTTTGGATAATTTTAGACCGCATGGCTTATCCTTATATGGAGATACTTTGGTTGCCATCAATCACCCCAAAGAGAGAGGCATAGAGCCTGAATCAGTTGAAATGTTTTTGATATCTCAGACAGGCATTGAACATAACAAAACTCTGAGCAGCTCATTACTGGAAAGCCCCAATGACCTAGTATTAGTGGCTGAAGATAAACTATACATTGGGAATGACAGTATGTTTAATTCAAACATCAGTTCATTTGAAAAAATTCAACAACAACTCGGAAGACCTTATTCAACAATCATTCTTTATGATGGCATCAATATGACCATTGCAGCTGAAAACCTCGCATCTGTATCCGGTCTTAATGTCACTAAAGAGGGCTACATTATTGCTTCAGAAACAAATGCAAAAAGAATCAGAGTCCTGAAGCAACTTGATGATGGCAAGCTAGAGAAGTTAGGGTCTATCTCACTTGATGGATCACCTGATAATATAAGCGTTTTGGAAGATAAAATAAATGTTGCACAGGTTGCGAGTGTTCTTTCATTGATTCAGCATTTTGTATCGCTACAAAAAGGTGAATACAAGCCCTCTCCATCAAAGATAGAGTCACTTATATTTGATTCGAATAAAGCAAAATACTTAAAAACAAGAGAAGTATTATTTCTCAGTCTTGGCGATGATATTTCAACCGCCAGTGTCGGTGTGGAATGGGAGGACAAATTACTAATTGGCTCAATAACAGATGATAAGGTCTATGTTTGTAAATTGGAGGGGTAATGAAAAAAAATAAGAATGGTTTCGAGAAACATGTTTCAAATGAAAGAACTCATCTTTCTCAAGTCAGAAGAGCCTTTGCAGATGGAATAAAATCTGAAAATCCTGATCCAAGATCAATTAATTTCTTAATTGCATGCTCTGATTATCTTTCTTTTTCGTTGAGAAGACTCATCGAACAAGATCATGTTTTACATGAAAGGCTCATCCCTCATGTAAGTGAAGATAACAAAGAATATAAAGAGAAATTAAATAAACTAGAAACTGGGCTGATCTCAATGGAACAATTCATTGATAATCTCGAGAATAGTAAAAATCATTTGATTACTGCTGGATTATATGGATTTCAGGAATTCAAAATAGATGCGGAAGAATTCCTCGATGCATTTTTAAATATGCTAGCTTCGAATAGACACTCAACTTATGAACTAGAAAAAGAAGTATTTTCAGAAGATGACTGGGAGGCAATCGCCTGTATCTCAGAGGAAGCTATTCGAAAGGAAAATGAACTCTATCAATCTGTCTTGGCTTGTTCTCCTGAAGATTGTAATCCAAAAAACTATCCGCCAATTGGTCATAATCAGTCTGTGAAATAAAATATGATAAAAATATTTATAGCCTTGGTTCCATTTATACTTTCTTTAAATGCAAATTTAAATGCAGCTGAAGATCAATCTACAGTTTTCATCACCGGATCCAATAGAAATATAGGTTTTGAGTTCGTAAAACAGTTCGCAAACAAGGGGTGGAGGGTCATTGCCACCACTAGATCAATGGATTCTGCAAATGAGTTAATCGAATTTTCGAAAGAAAATAATAATGTCATCATAGAACAATTGGATATCACCAATGATGAACACCTTCGCAATCTGAAGAAAAAATACAATGATGATGTGATTGATGTGCTTCTGAATAATGCAGCTTATACACCGAGATACTTATCCTCATTTAGAGGCATAGATGGTGTTGATCATGAGGCGACACGAAAAAGTTTTGAGGTTAATACCATCGGAACCATGAAAGTCATTCAAGCATTCATCTCAAATGTAGAGAAATCGGGCAATGGCAAAATCGTAAATCTCTCGACAAAAGCGGCATCTTTTGAGGAGAGGCCAGAGATTCCCATGATGTATAGCTACGCAATGAGCAAAACAGCAATGAATAGCATGGTGAAAACACTTTCTTTTGAAACAGCTGAAAAAAATATCATAGTCATCGCAATCTCGCCCGGGACAGTTAATACCACTTTAGGAATGGGGCTGATGGGCGCAATTGATATTGATGAAAGCGTTTCAAAAATGATGGTGGTGATTGAAAACCTTACGATGGATGAGAATGGACTTTTTCTCGACTACGAAGATGGAAGAGTTATAGGTTGGTGATCAACCCAAATCCAATATTTCAAAGAAAGCCCTTTCCCCTGACTCCAAAGCACCTTCCATTCCTCGATTAGCGATCGCAGTATGCTCCCCACAAAAGTGAAGCCTATAATGAGGCTTGGAAATCTCACGACCAAATTCTTTTATTTGACCTGGACCCCAATAAGCCCAGTCGCCCTTAGAGAATGGATTCAAAAACCAAGAATGATATGCGGCCACTTCTAACTGCCCTTTTGCACTTGGTCTCAGATCTTCTATTGATTGAATCACACTTGCAATTGCTTCATTTTGATCCATCATATCGAGTCTTTCAGCAATTGGTCCTCTGAGCCAGACCGTTAGACTGTCAACTTTCTCTGGAGAGGAAGCTTGACGCTGCGAAAGAATCATCCCTGCCAACTGGTCGGTGTACATATTTGGACTCATTTCATCTGTCTCCCAGAATGGTTTTTTGGGAACCAAGTGAAGCATATTAATTTTTTGTGATTTAAGAGATTTTATGGCTTGAGATTGTGGTCCCATAATTTTTGGATAAATTGATATCCCTTCTAGTACAGAAAAAGGTAAAGAACAAATGATTCTATCCGCAGAGAATGAACTTCCATCCTGACAAGAAACTTTTGCTGAGCCTTGAGAGAGATCGATGGATGTCACCTCTTTATTCAATAGAACTTCATGTTTTAAATTATTTGCCATCTCTTCTGCAATTCTGATGTTTCCACCTTCTGCCACGAGACTGGTTTGAAAGCCCAATCTACTTTGAGATGCAGCAAAAGCATTTACAAACATCAGCATGAGCACTGAGACATCTTTCGCACTGAATCCGTGACTGATATTAAGGTTATATGCAAGATCAACCAATTCATCAGAGAATCCTTTTTTATTGAGCCATTCATGGACTGAAATATCATGAATGAATTGATCTTCATTCATCCATTCTTGAGGCGCACTGAGTGGATTATTACTGCCCAGAAAAGTATGAAAGAAAGCATTAGGAGGGAGATTGCGAAACTCATCAGGTAAAATATTTCTTGGATGACTCGGCCATTCTTCTTTGGAAATGATTTTGCCACCGAGAGAAAGCGTTCTTTCTCTGAAATAAGGGATCACGGGTTTTAAATCGATTAAATTAATCCCAAATCGATTGGCAGTATCAATCACGCGAGCATAACCTGAGCCAAATGCTGTTCCCCCAGTCTCTGGATTACCAGGTACTTCTTTCTGGGTAAGCACCCTGCCTCCAACTCTTTTGTCTGCCTCCAATACTGTGACTTTATAGCCCTCTTCTTCTAAGAGATTTGCAGCATAAAGGCCCGATAATCCAGCACCAATAATCAAAGCATCTGTGGATGCTTTGGATCGAATGATATTTGGAAAGCTTAAAATGGGTGCATAGCCAATTGCTTTGAGTAGTGTTCTTCTGATGTCGGAGTATTTATTTTTCTTAGAAGATTTTGTCAAAACTCATTCCTTAATGGTGACAGTCTGATTGATTGATGGATTCAGTAATTTTGACTTTTTTCCACTTGGCCAAATGACTTCAATGAAATCTACTGAGTCTTTCTCTCCCAATCCAAAATGTATTCTCGGATCATTTCCTGAATTATAACCATGAGCACTTGTGGCCTCTCTATATAGAGTCAGATCATTCGAAGCCACTGAAACTCTTGCCCCATAACCATTCGTGTTACTGTCTGTGCCAACCAGGTCGATCTTCAGCCAATTGTTTTTATTTCCTTTGTTGAATAATAAATAATTTCTATCGGATTCTGTGATTTGTTCACCGCCTGTGTAGAAGGTCCTATTGGTGAAAAAGATATCAAGAAAACCATCTTCATCTAAATCGGCTGTTCCAACACCACTTCCCACACCATATCCACTGGCTCTCGATCGCCAAGTAAGATCCGAGAAAGTTAAATCTCCATTGTTTCTAAAGAGTTTGTTGACATCAGGCTCAATGGCGATATAAAACTGAACAAAAATTGGAATATCAATCACATCATTGATTAAAGTATCTGCCAATCCGCCATTGTTGACATAAATATCAATCAATCCATCATTATCAAAATCACCCATCGCACATCCTCTTGCGCCTGATTTATGACCTACTCCAGATGAGAGCGTGATGTCTTTGTAGCTCAGTTGACCTGTATCCTTTAAAAGACTGATATAGAGACGATTTGCTTGGTCTGCAGTGGGTAGGAAAACATCCATGTCACCATCATTATCTATGTCTCCTATGCAAGCACCATTTGCATTACCAGGATTAAGAAAAGCTGTACCAGA
>DMGO01000159.1:0-4091 GCA_003449795.1 Gammaproteobacteria bacterium
AACCACCTCATTCTTAACCATGGCACTGACGGATGAGGGCAATATACTTTCTTCAATCAAAGCAGTTTCAAGCGCTTACCCTTTGGTAGGTAACTTACAGGTTATCCCTCAAGGACAGAGCAGCATAAATCTTGATTTCAAACAACCAGCAGTCTCCACTGTTTGGGCAGAAGAAAAAATATTGGAGGCGCTGAATACAAAACCAGGCGAATTGATCACACTTGGCAATAAATCATTCAAGATAACCGGAACACTCATTGATTTTCCCGATCGAAGCACTGGATTCTTATCTTTTTCTCCCACCATTATCGTCAATGATGCTGACCTAGATGAAATGGGCGTTATACAAGCAGGCAGCAGAGTGGTTTATCGACAGCTTTATTCTGGAGAATCGAGTGAGCTCGAATCTTTCTTAGAAGAGGTGGAAGGAGATTTGAACGAAGTTCGTGTACAAAAAGTTTCAGACATTGAGGGACAGCTTGGCAATTCAGTAAATGAATCATCTCAATTTGCAAATCTTGCAGCATTGTTCACGATCTTAATCACCTTGGTGTCTTCTATGATAGCTGCAAGACGATATGCCAAAAGACATCTTTTGAATACAACGCTCATGAAAGTATTCGGCGCCTCAAAGAAATTCATATTGTGGTCACAAATCAGTCAACTAGCGATGCTGATTTTAATGGCAACACTTATCGGCTGTACGTTGGGATATTCAGTGCAAGCACTTCTGGAAAGTATTTTGAGCCCAATCATAAACAGAGAACTACCACCACCAACTGCAAAACCACTCTTATTGGGTTTTTTGACAGCCTGCTGCATCGTGATTGCAGCATGTGGGCCTTATTTAAGGGTTTTGGGATTGGTTGAGCCAATTCGACTTTTAAGAAAAGATGATACACAAGGTTCTAAATCAGAGGCATCCATTTATTTGTTTTCTTTCTTAATATTCAGCTTATTTCTTCTATTTCTCTTCAACGATCTTAGCTTAGTGGCAAGCATTCTCTTTGCACTTCTTGGCCTTGTAATTTTACTTGCTGGAATAGGCTACTTATTAATTTTCTCGACTAAACTATCATCCGTTTTCGGTGGTTATGGGTGGTTAATGGGCCTTAGAAATCTTTCAAAAAGAGCTTCTGAGAATCTATTGCAAGTCATTGTATTTGGCGTCTCCCTGACATTTCTAATTGTTCTTGCAGAAACACGCTCTGATTTGGTGAATACTTGGCGTTCCAGCTTAGACCAAGACACGCCAAACTATTTCTTTTTTAATATTCAAGATTACCAGCTGGATGATGTAAAAAGTTTTTTTGATAATGAGATGGAAGCAACAACTCAATTTACACCATTGATTCGAGGAAGACTGATTGGCGCTTCATCAGCAGATGGCACTCTCTTAGATGTCGGAGGGATGATGCAAAGAGAATCAAATCTCACATGGTTCAATGAACTTCCAGAAAACAATTCAATTACAGAGGGTTCCTGGTGGGCAGATGAAGATGAGGATGGTTCTTTTATTTCTGTAGATGCGCAAGCGGCAAAATCAATGGGGCTATCAATTGGGGATCAGCTTGAGTTCAATGTGGCCGGTGAAAATTTCAGAGTTGAGGTTAAAAACCTTAGAGAAATTAAATGGGAAAGCTTCTCGCCAAACTTCTTTTTTGTACTCTCACCTGCTATCGCAAGCGAGCTTCCTCAGTCATATATCACAAGCTTGAAGGTGGATAATAATTCAGAGGAAGTTGATATTTTTATAGAACGCTTTCCAACAATCACAAGCGTAGATCTAGAGGCAGCGCTTGATCAGATTCGCGTGGTCTTAGACACTGCATCAACAGCTGTTCAGTATATTTTTCTGCTCTCTCTCTTGGCAGGAGTGCTGACCTTAATTGCTTCGATTTTTTCAACGGTAGAGGAGCGGAACAAAGAAAATGCTGTCATGAAAGCAATGGGAGCCAAACAAAGAGATATTCTTCAAATTGCATTGGCAGAATTTGGAGCATTGGGCTTGGTTGCATCGATTACATCACTTTTTGTCGCAATAGGGTTTTCTGCATATGTGTCTACACAGATTTTTGAAACAAGCTATACACCCAATGCCACTATCATTGCATCAGGTTTGATAACAGGCTTTGTTCTCATCCTCCTTACAGGGATGTTTGTCGTTTATAGAGCCTTGTCTGTTCCAGCTGTTAAAACTCTGAGAAGTTAAGCGCTAAATCAGAGCAAGACCCATTAAAATCAGACATACAATAGAGCCCAGCCATACCACTGTGCGGATGTATAAGATTCCGGCTGCGTAGACCAAGAGATAAAGGAACCTGAGAAAAACCCAAGTCATCGCATACATTGTGTTATCCACATTTGTAATGATTGAAAGGATTGCGAGCGTGAGAAATGCAGGCAAGCTTTCTTGCAGATTTGAAGAGGCCCTGAGAATTCTTGCGGAGACCGAAGCTGGATCAATTGTTATCTCACTATCTCTATTCGATAATAAGTAAGACATGCTTTTAAAATTAATTACCAATGCACCAGTCATTGGAATTATCCAAATTTGAAGCAGCGCCAATGTAAGTGCCATGATTATTATTGTGACCATTTTTTGTTCTCCTCTCTTATGTTCAATTTGGTAATTGCAGTTTTGAAATTTTTATATTTGGATCTCTTATGCTCCAGACCCAAGGACCTCAAGCATTCTGAATATAATTTCAACGGTGGAAATAAATAGCTGCATGGCTACTTCAATAGCATTTGCCCATGTGCCTTCATATTCATTTAAGCCAAGTGGAATTATGAGACTGCCTTGATATGTAAGCAACAATGGAAACCAAACCATTCCATACCAGGCCATTATTTTTCTCACCTTCGGGCTAACATTCCATGGTGTGCCAATGGCAATGCCCCAAAATATCAAGCTCTGTATGTGATAGATCAGCAAGGGCAAGAAAAATAGCGGTAATAACAATCCCAGAATTTCCATATAGATGCTTCCTGATAATAATATGCCAGTAGAAACACTAAGGAATGAACCCATTATTGTCAGCACAAAGATTTTCAAAACATCGTTTTCATTGAGTTCTAAAATAAATAAGGAAAAAATTGGTGAAATCCAAAGCCCGGTTGCAAGCATAAGGCTGAATGGAATAAATGTTGGAAGTTGGTAGCCGGCAGCCCTCTCCCATGAGAGCGACATCATGGTAAATAAAACGAAAAGAAAAAACATGCCAAAGCAAAAACCATAAGCTTCATAAATTCTCTCATAACCTTCTGTGCCTTCATTATCTGAATCAATGGGCACGAGATCTAGCCGTCCTTTTTCGTCATAGGTTTCTTTAAACTCAATGAAGAAAAACATCTCACCTCTTTTGGCAGATGTTCGACATCGCTGAATGAATGCGACAACGCTTGAAATCAAAAGCATCAAAATAAAGCCATAGAAAAATAAAACCTTAAAAGTAAAACTGGTTTCCACTAGAGCGCTTTTGGTTTTACAACATTGATTGGTTTCCCTCTCTGAAATGCCTCAACATTATCAGCAATTCGATCAAGGGCCCTTTGTCTTGACTCTCTTGCAGCCCAAGCAATATGAGGTGTGATGATCAAGTTTTTATAATTATTTTTCATCAAAGGATGATCTGAGTCAGGTGGTTCTTGGTCAAGTACATCAATGGCTGCTCCCGCAATTGATTTGTTTTCAATGGCTTTGATGAGAGCCTGATCATTGACTAAGCCACCTCTTGCTGTGTTGATCAGAATTGCAGATGACTTCATTTTTTTAAATGCATCGTCATCAAAAATACCATCAGTCTCTTTTGTTAGCGGGCAGTGAAGACTGACCACATCTGATTCACGAAGCAGTTCATCAAATCCTACTCTATGCAATGAATCATCTGGCTTATCAGGATTAAAGCTTTCACAAATCAAAGTTTCCATGCCCAGTATTGATGCAGCTTTGGCAACACCTTTGCCCAAGACACCAAAACCAACTATTCCCAGTTTTTTTCCTGAAAGCTCTTTAATGGGGTGTTCGAGCAGACTGAAGCCACTGCCTTCTTGCCATTCGCCTCTTTGAATCGAGTGCATATAATCAA
>DMGO01000148.1:0-3686 GCA_003449795.1 Gammaproteobacteria bacterium
AAGCAGAGATCAGTTACAACAGGATAATTTGGCTCTCAGTAATGATGAAAGACAAAATGCGACACTCAAATTGGCCTCAGCTCAAAGAGAGCTAGAGTACTTGGCACAAAGCTTTCAAGAGGATAGGAACAATCGAATTCAGATTGAGACCAATAAAATCATTGTCGAAACCATCAATGTTGTGAACAAATTTGGTAGAGACAGCGGTTATGATCTCATTATCAATGAAGGCAGGATCAGTCAGAACACAATTTTGAATGGAGGAACTCTTTATAAGGGTGCTTCAGTCGACATCACAAACGACATTGCAAAAGTATTAGAGAAAAACTTTCAGGAAATTAAAACGGGCGGTTAAGCATCGTTTTCTAAGGAGAGATATTTTTGCCAGATGGTTCAGTCACACTAGGGGAATTGGCATCCAAGTATGGATGTGAGCTGATTGGTGATGATGAAACCAGAGTAAGTAAAGTCTCAACTTTGCAAGATGCAGACCATGATTCTATTTCCTTTCTTGCAAATCCTGCTTACAAGTCTCTATTAACTGAAACCAAAGCATCTGCTGTCATACTCATGAAAGAAGATGAGCAGAATTGTCCCTGTGCCTCACTCGTTTGCGACGATCCATATCTTGTTTTTTCCAGAATCTCATCCATGCTTGATCATTCAAAATCATTTCATCCAGAAATACACCCCACTGCAATTATTCACGATGATGCGATAGTCCCCAAAAGTTGTAATATTCAAGCTGGAGCTTTTATTGCAGAAGGGGCAAGTTTGGGTGAGTCAGTCTATATCGGTGCAAATTCAGTGATTGAGAAGAATGCTCAGATAGGTGATAACTCATGGATAGCGCCAAATGTCACAGTGATGAATGATTGTCATATTGGAAATAGAGCAGTCATGCACTCGGGTGTTGTCATTGGTGGTGATGGTTATGGCTTTTCAGAAAATGAAGAACAGTCATGGGAGAAAATACCGCAAGTTGGATCTGTTATCATTGGAGATGATGTTGAAATTGGCGCAAATACAACCATAGATAGAGGCGCGCTTTCAAACACCATCATCGGTAATGGTGTCAAATTAGACAATCTAATTATGATTGCTCACAACGTCGTCATTGGTGACCATACAGCGATTGTTGCATCTTCATCAATTGCTGGTAGTTCAAAAATAGGTAAATATTGCCGTATCAGTGGGCAGGTAGGTATCACAGGGCATGTAGAAATTGCAGATCATACAACCTTGACCGCTAGAACGTCTGTTATGAAATCAATCTCAAAATCTGGTGTCTATTCAAGTAATTTATTTCCTCATCAGGAATCCAAGGAATGGCAAAAGAATGTTGCAAAGTTTAGGAGACTGAAAAAATCAGAAGGAAGCAATGACTAACATTCATAAAACAGCAGTCGTATCACCCAAATCAAATATTGATCCAAGCGTTGCAATTGGAGCTTATTCTATCATCGGGGATGATGTAGAGATTGGTAAGAATACAAAGATAGAATCGCATGTTGTTATCAAGGGAAACACAAAGATCGGTGAGGATAATCACTTTTATTCTTTTTCCTCCATTGGAGATGATCCTCAAGATAAGAAGTACTTAAATGAGGAGACTGCAGTTGAAATCGGAGATAGAAATACAATCAGAGAATATACGACCATCAACAAGGGAACAATCCAGGATGTAGGCGTTACAAGAATGGGCAATGACAACTGGATCATGGCCTATGTTCATATTGCACATGATTGTCAAGTTGGAAACAATACGATATTTGCTAACAACACAACATTAGGTGGGCATGTTGAGGTTGGGGATTATGTCATATTTGGTGGTTTTTCGGGTGCCCATCAGTTCTGTAAAATAGGAGCGCATAGCTTCTTGGGTATGTACTCAGGAGTGGCCAGAGATCTTCCTCCATATGTCATTGTGATGGGCCAACCTGCCGAACCCAGAGGGATCAACCTTGAGGGTTTAAAAAGAAGAGATTTCTCAAAGGATCAAATAAGGAACATTAAATCAGCATACAAAGCCTTGTATATGTCTGATCTTCGATTAGAAGAGGCTATAAAGGCAATTCAGGATCTTGGTGATATCAATGGAGAACTCAATATTCTTGTCGATTTTCTAAACAATACGACAAGAGGCATTGTCAGAAAAGGCTAATACAGATGGCACATTTTGTAGTCGTAGCAGGGGAACCGTCTGGAGATGTGCTTGGCGCTAAATTAATTTCAGACTTAAAAAAGATCAATCCAGATCATCAGTTTTCAGGGATTGCTGGCCCAAGAATGATAGCAGAGGGTTGTGAACCATGGTTTGAGATTTCAGACTTATCTGTGATGGGTTTAACGGAAGTGATTAAACATCTACCAAGGATTCTTAAAATAAGGAAGGCAGTGATTGAGAAGTCTATTGATATTGAGCCAGATGCTTATATCGGCATTGATTATCCAGAATTTAATCTCAGTATTGAAAAGTCATTGAAAAAAAGAAAAATCAAAACCATACAAATGGTCTGTCCAAGTTTTTGGGCTTGGAGGGAAGAGAGGGCAAATAAATTCAAATCAGCAATAGATTTGATGCTATGTTTATTCCCCTTTGAGCCCGAACTGCTCAAAGATAAGGGTGTTGAAGCAGCTTTCATAGGCCATCCTCTTGCTGAAGAGATTAAGATGGATAGTTCTCATCGCTCATCATCTGTCATTGAGTCTGTGAATATCGCTCTTCTGCCAGGAAGTAGACGAAAAGAAATTGATTTTCACCTTGAAGTTATATTGGATGCAGCAGTGATGATTCGTGATCAACTATCCATAACCAAAAAAGAAGTTGTATTTTTTATACCAACAAGATTCAAAGAAATGGAAGATTGGATCAAGTCCTTTAAAAAATTTAATGATCTAAAAATTAAAATATTCAAAGAAACCAGCGATTGTTTATCAGACAGTGATCTGATCATAACCAAATCAGGAACATCCACATTAGAGTCAGCACTGTATAAAAAGAAAACAATTGTGGTTTATAAGATGTCAGCAGTTTCATTCTTTTTATTAACAAAATTAAACCTAATCAATGTGAACTATGCTTCACTTCCAAATATTTTATTGGGCAATGAGTGCTTTAAAGAATTTATTCAAGATGATTTTAAAGCAGAGGGCATTGCAAATGAGGCTATAAGATTATTGCAAGTTGATACAAATGCTTATCTTATTCCCTTAAAAAAACTTCACAAAGATTTAAGATCTCCCGAGCAGGATGCTTCTTCTATGATCACTCGATTTTTAGGCTTATCTTGAACCAGGAAGGTGCAAACATTTTTATAGGTGTAGATGAAGCTGGGAGAGGTTGTCTAGCAGGCCCAGTAGTAAGCGCATCCGTTGCAATCTATGAGGACCAAGTCATTAAAGGTGTGAATGACTCAAAGTTGTTATCACCAAAAAAAAGAGATGATCTTTATGATGTCATTCAGAATGAATGTCTAAGCTTCTCTGTAGCGAGTATAGATAATCATGTCATTGATCAAAAAAACATTCTCGTTGCGACTCTCCAATCAATGAAAGATTCGATTGATGGCATTGGTGTTAATGCGGATGAGATCATCATCGATGGCCCTCATAAACCAGTCATGCATGATCAGAGAGACTTAATCACTAGGGGTGTTATTGGAGGCGATAAACTATTTCATTGC
>DMGO01000100.1:0-2912 GCA_003449795.1 Gammaproteobacteria bacterium
ACCATTGAAATCCATATTTGCGATTACTTCCGTCGATTTTGATACTTGGAGACATGGTGAGCTTAACCCATTCGCTTGTTAGTATTTGTCGTCCGTTAGAAACGCCATTATTGAGGTACAAAAGACCAATTTTTGCAAAATCTTTGGTTGATAAGTAAAGTCCACCTTCTGCATCAGTCAGACCAGTTGGTGTTTTCTTCCAAAAATAATTTTCTATTCCTATAGGCTCAAATAGATATTTCTCAGCATACTTATCTAAACTTATTCCAGTTGACACTTCTAGGATGTGTGATATCAAAACAGTGATGCCACTGTTATAGACAAACTTACTTCCAGGCTTATATTCCATTCGCAATGACAAAATATACTCTAGCCAGTCATGACTGTTTTCCATGCTTGCAGCATCATTAAGAGGATTAGTATAAGGATAGCTGTCCTCATCCCATCTTATTCCAGAAGCCATATTTAAAAGATCTCTTATAGTTATGGATCTTTTGAGCTTGCTGTCAAAAAGATGGTCATATTTTAAAAAATATTCAAATATCTCAGTATCAATGCTTTCTATCTCACCTCTTTCAAGAGCGATGCCAACTAATGCGGAGGTCACACTTTTGCTTACAGATTGAATCGTATGAAGCTCGGTATCCTTATAGAATGGATGCCATTCAGGATTATAATAATTGTATTGAGGCTTTGCTAAACTCCCATAGTTTTTATTCATAATAAGAGCTTGTTCAGTCTTTTTATCTCTTGTCAGATATTCGTAATCAACTTCGTAGTATTTCTCAAAGATTATTTCTCCATCCTGAATGAGCATGAAGCTGTCAACATATCCATGATCCATTGATTTAAATTCATCATGCAATTTCTCTAGAAGAGCCAAATCTAATTGCTTGTAACCCATTATTGAATCACTCTGATCAGTCATAGAAATGAGATTATGGCTGAATGTAATTAATAAAAAAATATAGATATTGATTTTTTTAAAAGCATCCATCATAGCTGCACTAGAATATATCATTAAAACGCTTAATAGTTTGATCGCCTAATGATTCTTTTAGAGGCTGAAGCTCTGATTCATAATTCCTCCATTCTTCAAGACTTCCCTTATAAATTGGTTTACGAACTTGTTCAGAACTTGCTGTCCTAACGGCACGCTTATTTTTAAAGAACTCTAAGCAATCAGCTTCAAATTCCACACCAATATGATCAAGTAATTCATGTGTCATGGCCTCTGTATCATCTATATTCTTCTCGTATTGCATCATGAATATTTTCTCTGGGATGAATTGATTAAAATGATCCATAACTTCTAAATAACAATTATAGTAAAAACCAATATTACTTAAGTCATAACTGTACTCATGCCCACCAGCGAAATGTTGTTTATAAATTGAAAATCCACATGCCATAGGATGCCTTCTTGCATCGATAATTATCGCATTGGGTAATATTTTATGAATGACTCCAACTCTTTCATAATTGGGTGGCAATTTATCAATGAAATAGGGTTTATCCGAACGATATATCGAAGTTTGGTTTAAATATTCCATACCAAAATCAGAAAGCTGTTCTTGATTGAAATATCTAAAAGATTCAGGATACTTTTTATCGAAGTTTTGCCCGCCTGAAATTATAATCTTTCTTTCTAAGTTTGGGAGTGTCATCAATTCCATAGTGCCTTCAATCTGAGAGTGGCTTGATAGTATTTGCTCAATGAGAGTTGATCCTGACCTTGGCATACCAATAATAAAAATTGGTGTTGGCATATCGTCTTGTTTTTCGGCCTGATTCTTTAGGGTATCAGAGTCGAATCCATCAATAATTCTTTCACAAAATTTCTTATGATCATTTTGATTAAAATTTAAATTGGGTCGGAGGTTATTGGCTTTTTTATACCAAGAAAATGATTTACTATACTCATTCTCTGATTCAAGAGCTTTTGCCAATGCAAATGCTGCTTGACATCTTTGAGCAGAATTATGGCTCTTATTTTCAACGATCTTTTGCATACTCAATTTATCATCTTCACTGAAAGTATAATCCTTGAAGTCAGCCAATCCCCACCAGCCTGCTCCATTTCCATGTGTCCGAATGATGCAGTCACGATATGCCTGCTCGCTCTCAGATCTTCTTCCGAGGATTTTAAGTGCATGTCCCCTTAGAAGATCAACTTTACCCAGTTCATTGGTATCATTCTCGATTTGTTTTGCCGCTTCTTCTGCTGCAGTCAACTGCTTCTTATAAGATCCAATATGACCATAGACCTTGCTGAGAAGAATCCAATTTCTATAATCAGAATCAAGCTTCACAAGTCCTTCAGCCTCATCGACAGCAAGTATGAATTCTCCCAATCTCTCCAGATTCTGTATTAATGTTTTTCTTAGCATTGCATTGGCTGGATGATGCTGTAGAGCATATCTAAGAATTTTCGTACACTCTTCATGTGCACCTGCTCTTGATGCTAAATGAGCAAGCATAAAAGAGCCTCTCGGATGCCCTGGATGTCTTGCAATCATTGAGCGTGCCATCTTTTCTGCATTTTCAAGATAGCCATTTTTAAGTGCATTTTGCATCTCTTTGTAATCTTCATCCATAGGATCAAGCGATTCTGATTTTTCTACAGCATTTACGGCAGCTGGATAATCCCTTTTTTGAAAATATAAAGCTTCAATAAAATTCCAAGCAGGATAATAGTCGGGATTTATCTCTAATGCTTTTTCAAAATGAATAATGGCTCTGTCCGTTTGACCACATTTCATGGCAGCAAATGCTAGATCACCATGTGCTGAAAATGAATCTGGATCCACTTTTATTGCTGCTTCAAAAAAATTAAATGCCTTGGTTTCATCACCTGCTCTCATATAAGCAGAACCACTCATTGATAAGGCAATCAAATCATCAGGATTAGA
>DMGO01000028.1:0-3632 GCA_003449795.1 Gammaproteobacteria bacterium
GGACCAAGATATTGCCCATCAATTGAAGACAAGGTGGTTAAGTTTTCAGAAAAACCAAGACACCAAATATTTGTTGAGCCAGAAGGTCTTGATTCTGAAGAGGTCTACCCAAATGGAATTTCAACAAGCATACCAGAGAAAGCGCAGCGGAGATTTGTTCGATCAATCGAGGGTTTTGAAAGCGCAGAAATTTCTCAACCAGGTTATGCCATTGAGTATGACTATTTTGACCCAAGAGACCTTAAACCAACACTGGAAACAAAAAACATCTCCGGACTCTTTTTTGCTGGTCAAATCAACGGCACAACAGGATACGAAGAAGCAGCGGCCCAAGGCCTTGTTGCTGGAATCAATGCAGCGCTTAAGATCCAAAACAAAACAGCATGGTCACCAAAAAGAAGCGAGGCCTATCTTGGGGTATTGGTCGATGATTTGGTAACAAGAGGAACAAATGAGCCTTATCGAATGTTCACAAGCAGAGCGGAGCATAGACTGGTCTTAAGAGAAGACAATGCTGATAAAAGACTGACACCAATAGCCAGAGATATGAACCTCATCTCAGAGCATAGGTGGACAAAATATTGTAATAAACAAGAAAAAACAGAAGCTGAAATACAAAGGCTTAAGGATACAAAAATCACAATAGAGCAACTAAAGAATATAGACAGTGAAAGCAAAAAGAAGGATTCAAACAAAACCGCTTTTGAGCTACTCAAGAGACCAGGCGTAACATATGAGAAAATTGTAAGCGAAATAGGCCACAGAGCACACTACAAAAAAAGCACTCTCGAAGATGAAACAATAGATGACTTGATTCAAACAGAGGCAAAATATGAAGGTTATCTAAAGCGTCAAAAAAGAGAGATCGAGAACCAAGAAAAATACACAAACTTAAAGCTTCCAAAAAACATAGATTACTCTAGCCTCCCAGGACTTTCGAACGAGGTCAGACAAAAACTAGCTGAATTTGAGCCACCAACAATTGGACACGCCGCACAAATACAAGGCGTTACACCAGCATCTATCTCGGTATTAATGGTGCATCTTAAAAAACAACAAATTAAAAGAGCGGAGGGAATGTGAAAAATAGAACCTTAACAATAATGCTGAGCATTTTTTTATTTGCGTGCGACCCCAACGCAGACAATGAAAACACCCCAAAGGAAAAGCTCGTCATCGGAGGTGCTTCTGGTGAAGAACTTGCTGAAAATCAAGTTTTTAGAAAAAATAATGGCTCAGACCCAGGGACACTGGACCCTCATAGAGCCGAAGGTGTTCCAGCCTCGAATGTTTTAAGAGATTTATATGAAGGCCTCGTCTCTGAGGCGGCAAACGGAGACTATATTCCTGGCGTTGCTGAGTCCTGGACAATATCAGATGACGGAAAGTCTTATCGATTTAGAATCAGGGGCGATGCAGTTTGGAGCAACGGCGACAAAGTTGTCGCAGAGGACTTTGTCTTCTCTTTGAGGAGGAGTGTTGACCCTAAAACACTCTCAAACTACTCGAGCATGCTTTATCCGATAAAGAACGCAAGAGATGTTGTCTTGGGTAATGGGTCACCCGAGCTTCTTGGCGTGACTGCAGAAGGCGAAAAGGTCTTGCTTATTGAGCTAGAAGAACCCACACCATATTTTATAAGTCTACTGACACATTCAACCACATACCCAGTTCACCCACCGTCTGTTAAAGAACATGGCTCATCCTTTACAAAACCACAAAACATGGTCAGCAATGGAGCCTTCACCCTTGAGGATTGGAGAATCCAGGATTATATTTTACTTACCAGAAACACAAAATACTGGGACGACAAGAACACTACGCTGAGCAAGGTATATTATTATCCGCTTGATAACCCTGACGCATCTCTAAGACGCTACAGAGCAAATGAGCTCGATTTTACAGATACGACACCAAGTGAACAATTACCATGGATTAAAGAAAACCTAAAAGAAGAATTAAAAATAACACCCTATTTTGGAAGTTACTACTATGGGTTTAATAACACAAAACCACCCTTTAAGGACAACCCAGACCTGAGAATGGCACTTTCTTTGGCTATCAATAGAACCATCATTACAGACATTGTTCTTGGTGCGGGGCAAATACCAGCATTTACATTTGTGCCACCTGTTAAAGAATACAAAGGGATTCAGCCTGAATGGGTCAGCCTCACACAGGAGGAGAGGGAGAGTCTTGCGAAGGATTTTTATCTAAAAGCAGGCTATAGCCCAAGCAATCCACTTAGTATTGAAGTTATATATAACACCAGCGAAAACCATAAAAGGGTAGCCTTGGCTGTTGCCTCAATGTGGAAAAAAACACTGGGCGTCGAGACAAAACTAAGAAACCAAGAATGGAAAGTTTTTTTAGAAACGAGAAGACTAAAAGAAGAAACGGAAATATTTAGAGGTGGATGGATAGGAGACTACGATGACCCATACACTTTTTCAGAATTACTCCATTCTGAAAATGAAATGAATCACTCCGGCTATGCAAGCGACGAATACGATGCATTGTTGAAATCAGCTTCACTGAAACCAGCAGGAAGAGACAGATTGAACGACCTGCTTCAAGCAGAGCAAATAATGCTAAACGATATGCCGGTTATCCCGCTTTACTTTTATGTCAGCCAACACTTGATAAAACCTTGGGTGGTTGGTTTGGAGGGAAATGTAATGGATCACCACTACTCTAAATACGTCAAAATATTAAAGTCAGAAACAATTGCAAGTGAGTAACTTTCGTTTTGTTATTGGCAGGTTCTTGGGAGCAATACCCACGCTCTTGATTTTGATTTGTTTGGCCTTCTTTCTTGTTAAAGCCGCACCTGGAGGACCTTTTGATTTCGAACGCTCTCTGCCTGAAGAGGTTGAGGCAAACCTAAGGGCAGCATATAACCTAGATGACCCAGTCTATCTTCAGCTTGCTAAATACATAGGCGATCTTTTACAAGGGGATTTTGGTCCTTCGTTTCAGTACAGAGACTATACGGTCACAGAGTTGATCTCGACAGGCTTTCCTGTTTCGCTTCGTTTGGGGTTTGCAGCAATATTACTCGCCTTGTTTTTTGGCTCATTGATTGGCTCAGTTGCAGCGCTCAACCAAAACAGCAAGCTGGATTATGGCGTCATGTTTTTTGGGATGATTGGCATATCAATCCCTAATTTTGTGATGGCGCCTTTGTTGGTGTTATTTTTTTCAATCGGCCTAAAAGCACTGCCTGCTGGTGGATATAACGGGGGAGACTTTTATCATATGATACTTCCCGTTGTTTCCTTGGCGCTTCCTCAGATGGCATATATTGCTCGCCTAACCAGAGGCTCAATGATAGAGGTTTTAAGCAGTAACTTTGTAAGAACAGCAAAAGCACAAGGCCTGTCAACCAAAACAATACTGTTCTCACATGTGCTCAAGCCCACCTTCCTTCCTGTTGTCTCGTATTTAGGGCCTGCAACCGCAGCAATCATCACAGGATCGGTTGTGGTTGAGCAAATATTTGGACTGCCAGGCCTGGGGAGATATTTTGTGCAGGGAGCCTTAAATAGGGACTATACATTGGTGATGGGCGTTGTGGTTTTTTATGGCTGCCTAATCATATTGTTCAACCTGATTGTTGACACACTCTACGG
>DMGO01000028.1:3869-6096 GCA_003449795.1 Gammaproteobacteria bacterium
TAAATAGGGACTATACATTGGTGATGGGCGTTGTGGTTTTTTATGGCTGCCTAATCATATTGTTCAACCTGATTGTTGACACACTCTACGGGTTCATTGACCCAAAAATTAAACAGAACAGATGAAAAAAACAAACTCATTGCTAAACGATGCATGGTCCGCACTTTCGAAAAACAAAGCAGCACTCATTTCTGCTGCAACAATGGCAGCAATGGTTCTTATGGTTTTGTTGGGACCAATTTTCAGCCCTTACGCTATTGATGAAATTGATTGGTCTATGATTGCAGCGGCCCCATCATTTTCAGACGGCCATATTTTTGGAACAGATGACCTAGGTAGAGACCTGTTTGTAAGAACAATGCATGGAGGAAGAATATCGCTTATGGTGGGTTTGGTGGCAACCTTGGTGAGCGTAATGATCGGGGTGACCTATGGTGCAGTAGCCGGCTTTATGGGAGGCAGAATTGATGCGCTAATGATGCGATTTGTTGATGTTTTATATGCAATGCCCTTTTTGTTTTTTGTAATTTTATTGATGGTCTTTTTTGGCCGCAGTATATTTTTAATATTCATAGCAATTGGCGCTGTTAACTGGCTGGATATCGCCAGAATAGTAAGGGGCCAAACGTTAAATATTAAAGGCAAAGAGTTTGTTGATGCCGCAAAGACAGGCGGAGTTTCTACAATTAAAATCATCATGAAACACATCGTCCCAAACCTCCTAGGCGTGGTGGTGGTCTATGTCGCACTAACTGTCCCCCAAGTTATTCTTGTTGAGTCGTTTTTGAGTTTTCTAGGCCTGGGCGTTCAAGAGCCCATGACATCTTGGGGCGCGCTCGTAAATCAAGGCGCTAGACAAATGGAGTCTTCACCTTGGATGCTGTTATTCCCAGCGGTGTTTTTAGCCACCACACTGTTTTGTTTTAACTTCATTGGCGACGGCCTAAGAGACGCACTTGATCCAAAAGATAGGACAAGAGGCAATGACTGATATTTTAAAAGCAAAGAACCTAAACGTTCTCTTCAAAAGCAGAGGAGAATCAATTCATGCAGTCAAAGACCTTAGTTTTAAACTAAGCGGTAATGAGGTTTTGGGTATTGTTGGAGAGTCTGGGTCTGGAAAGAGCCAAACAGTGCTTTCAATCATGGGGCTTCTAGAGTCAAACGGCAGCGCTTCAGGCAGCGCAGTTTTCGCTGACAAAGAATTGATCGGACTGTCGAATGCAGAACTGAATCAAATCAGAGGTAATGAGATTGCCATGATATTCCAAGATCCAATGAGCTCCTTGAACCCCTATATAACCATTGGAAAACAAATGTCTGGAGTACTTAAAAGACACACCAAGATGAGCAAGCATGAGATAAAGGAGAGGTGTATAGAAATGCTTCACTCTGTCGGCATTAGCAAGCCACACGAACGATATGACGGCTATTCATTTGAACTTTCTGGTGGAATGAGGCAGAGGGTAATGATCGCATCAGCACTGCTTACCAACCCAAAGCTTTTAATAGCAGATGAGCCCACCACAGCCCTTGACGTAACTGTCCAAGAAAAAATACTGGATTTGATATTAGATGTGAAAGACCGATTCAAAATGTCTGTAATTATGATCACTCACGACCTTGGCGTTGTTGCAAGAACATGTGACCGAGTATTGGTTATGAAAGACGGCGAGCTTCAGGAAAGTGGCGACACAGAATCAATATTTTATTCACCCAACGCAGCATATACAAAAGAACTATTGGAAAAATCAAAAGAAATAAACCTGGATGATCAGCAGAAATACACAGAAAGACAAGAGACAAGCATCAAGAATAGCTTGGTTAAATCCAGCAAGGCCAAAGTCAACTTTACTCTGCCAAAAAAGACACTTTTTGCAGCAAACAATGTCTTAACAGCAGTCAATGAAATATCAATGGAAGCCTTAGATGGAGAAGTGTTGGGCATCGTTGGCGAGTCAGGAAGCGGAAAGTCAACGCTCGCCAAAACAATTTTGGGACTGCAAAAACTCACATCCGGACAGGTGGAGGTGTTTGGAGAAAAGCTCACTGAAATCAACAAAAAAGAGCTAAAAGAGATTCGTAAAAAAATGCAAGTCGTCTTTCAAGACCCATTCTCATCGCTTAACCCAAGGATGACAGTCTTTGAGATTTTAAAAGAACCACTGGATTCATTCTTTCCCTCAATGACAAAAGAGTCAGCACAAAAAGACATAGAGGATGGCCT
>DMGO01000156.1:0-2550 GCA_003449795.1 Gammaproteobacteria bacterium
TCTGTGAACAAAAAAATGTCATGTTATTTTCTGATGAGATTCATTGCGATTTCATTGCAGAAGATTCAGCATTTACCCCGGTTTATTCATTGGATTCAGAAGCTGTTAAGAGAAAGGCGGTTGTATTTAAATCAACCACAAAGTCATTCAATTTATCAGCATTCAAGACTGGCTATTTGTATGCGCATGATACGGATGTTATTTCTAAGATTCGAGAAGCAGGGCATGTTGAATTTGCAAACACTCTTGGCGTAATTGCCTCTGAGGTCGCTTATAACCATGCAGAAAAATGGCTCAACCAAGTCAGTTCTTACATCAATGAGAATATGATTTTAGTAGAAGAGTATATAAACAAAGAGATTCCCTTGATTAAATTTAATCGACCAGAGGGAACATATCTCGCTTGGATAGATTTCAAGACTTGGATGGATGCGATTGATGCCAAAAGCAATGCAGAAAAAAGAGGCGAGAATAAGGGAGATTATATGGAAAGGCATTTGGTACAAAAATCAGGCATTCAATTGGGCAGAGGATATCGTTTTGGTGCAGGCGGTGAGAACTATCTCAGGATGAATGTTGGAACCTCAAGAGTGCTACTAAAAGAGGCTCTTGAAAGAATCAAGCTGGCCGCAAAAAAAATATGATATCCTCAATTTTTCAAAAATTAGCATTAAAGGAATTACTTTATGAGTCATAGGTATTTCAGTTTTCTTATTCTTCTTTCATCATTTCTTTTTATAGAAGTTACTTTAGCAAAGACTGTTCTTGTTACAGGTTCAAACAGAGGAATGGGGTTAGAGTTTGTCAGTCAATATGCAGAGAAAGGTTGGAATGTAATTGCCACCAGCCGATCACCCTCTGATGACAACGATTTGATTAATCTTGCCAAAGCAAATCCAAACATTCAGATTGAAAAAATGGATGTGACCAATGTTAAAGAGATATTATCTTTAGCAGATAAATATGAGAATCAATCAATAGATCTTCTGATCAATAATGCAGGAATGAGTGGTGATCGAGCAAATCAAGCTTGGGGTCAAATTGATAAAAAGGAATTCGAAAAATTAATGTCAATTAATGCATTTGGAGCATTGAAGGTTTCCGAAGCATTTTCAAGGAATATCTCTATGAGTGAAGAAAAGAAGATAGTTGCCATATCAAGTGTAGCAGGATCAATATCTTCTATGGGTCGCCCTTCATCACTACCAATTTTATCTATCAGTAAAGCTGCCTTGAACATGGCAATGAAGACGATTGCTCTGAGATTAAAGGATGACGGTGTGATTGTTATATTAATGAACCCAGGCGCTGTCGATACCAGAGCACTCAGACAGGCATTTGGACTATCACTTGAAGAGGCAGAAAAGGCGACTAATTTTGACTACAAAGGTTATCCAACAGTCTCAGCAGAAGAGGGCGTTAAGCGAATGATCAGAGTTATTGAGACAGTAGATCATTCTCAATCCGGATCATTCCTGAACCATGATGGTAAAGAGTTGCTTTGGTAAGTAAGTTAACTCCGCTTCAACTTCTCAGCAATCCCATCTAAATTTTCTATGAGAAGATTTTGAATCTTCACTGCATCTTGATTATCTGGACTTTTTTCCAGTGAAATATTTCTTATTTTCCTAGAGAGTCGGTTATTTCCACCCTTGGAGATCTCATCATTATATGACGATAACAGTGATCTTATATTTTCCTTGGCGTCATCATCAATTGCACCCATTCTCTCAAGCTGATCCACATATGAAAGTGCAACTGCAGGATTCGCAGGCCAAGCCATAGGAATTTGTTGCTGCGGATTAAATAATCGTTTCGATCCAATTTGTGGATAAGCCAGTTCGGCAGCAGTGATTTCATTCTCAGAAAGGAACTCGCTTGGCAAAAGTTTAAACACATCAAGTCCTCTGGTTATTTCCGTGCCATAAATGGTTCCTTCATAATAATAAACAGACCAATATCCTCCTGTAATCAGCTCATCATCAAGGATAGGTCCTCTATCAAAATATGCGATTTCAATTGGATTTGATGAGTCTGTGAAATCGATTACAGAAATACCACCTTGATACCATGCTTGGACAAATATATCCCTTCCAGGTATAGGAATTATGGCACCATTATGGGCTACACAGTTTTCTGTTTCTTTCTGTGGAGCAGGCATTTTAAAGTGGCTGCGAAATTCTAACTTATTATCGACAATGTCATATATTGCATTGGCACCCCAATTCATTCGGTCCCAAGCACGACATCGAGGCATTCCACCACCACCCCATTCATCTGTGAATAGAATTTTTGTTCCATCATTATTGAATGTTGCTGAGTGCCAATAGGCAAAACCTGTATCGGTCACATCATCAATTCTCTTTGGTTTTGATGGATCAGTTATGTCAAAAAGTATCCCATTACCTGAACATGCACCGGCAGCAAGAGATGCAGAAGGAAAAACAGTTATATCATGGCATTGATCAGTGATGTATGTGTCTTGAGTTTCGTCTCCATGATCTCCGCCCCGCCATAAGCCAGCTATTACGCCAGTTTCCTCATTAGCAA
>DMGO01000095.1:0-10203 GCA_003449795.1 Gammaproteobacteria bacterium
TTCAAATATGCGAAAAGTTGCACTTACTGCTTTGGCAGGAACAAGCATAGAGTGGTATGACTTCTTTTTATACGGAGCGGCAGCGGCTCTTATATTTCCAACAGCTTTTTTTGGAGAGGTTGCGCCTACAACAGCACTGATACTTTCATTGTTAACATTTGCTGCTGGCTTTATAGCCAGACCAATTGGAGGAATAATATTTGGACATTTTGGCGATAAAATAGGTAGAAAAAAGACACTCATAAGCGCCTTAATGTTGATGGGAATTTCCTCTACATTAATAGGGCTATTACCAACATATACAATGATTGGAGCGCTTGCTCCTATCCTCCTCACCATCCTAAGGTTTGCCCAAGGATTGGCAATAGGTGGTCAATGGGGAGGCGCTATGCTTTTGGTTACTGAAAGCGCTCCATCAAATCAAAGAGGTTACTACGGGGCTTTTGCTCAAGCCGGTGCCCCAATCGGAGTGATATTGGCAAATCTGGCTCTCATTATTACAAGTGCATTGGTTTCAGATGAGTTCTTTAACACATGGGGTTGGCGTATTCCTTTCCTTGCCAGCGCGGTCTTAATCCTTGTCAGCATGTATATTCAATTGAACCTTGAAGATACTAATGCATTTAAAGAATTGGCGGCGCTTAGTAAGCAGTCACATAAAAATAATCAAACTACAATACAAAAATCACCAGTCATAGAGGCTTTAAGAAAATACCCTAAACGGATCATGTTGGCTGCTGGTGCCTTTATCAATATTCAGGTTACTTTTTATATTCTAATTGCATTTTTATTGGCCTACGGCGTGCAAAGCGCAAAGATGGCAAGAGATGATATGCTTACTGCAGTTCTTCTCGCATCGGCAATCATGGTGCCCATGCAATTTCTATTTTCCTCATATTCTGATAGGCATGGAAGAAGGGGTATTTTTATGCTGGGTGCAATTTTATCTGGTCTATGGGCTTTTGCTATTTTTCCATTGGTTGATACAGGTAGCTTTTGGATGATAACTTTGGCTGTCTCAGGAGGTATGGTCTTCTTAGCTATGATGTATGGACCTCAGGCTGCATTCTTCACAGAATTATTTAGCACTGAGGTCAGATATTCGGGTGCAACCCTTGGCTATCAATTTGGAGCAATTATTGGAGGAGCCTTTGCTCCAACAATAGCTGTTAAATTATGGACAGATTTCGATATATTCTGGGTCTCAGTCTATATGGCATTTTCAGCATTACTGACACTATTATCTGTGATGGCTTTGACAGAAACGTATCAGTCTGACCTCAATAAGACTGAAAAAGAATAGTTAATCCGTTTTTATTGAATTTCTAATTTCTTACTTAGATTTTTAATTCTTTCAGAACATTGAACTTCTTTTGTTCTGAAAAATAATTCATGGTTATTCTCTAGTAAATCAAGGTCATATTGATAATTAACCATGATTCCTTTTGATTGATGTATTCCTTTGAGAGACATGTCAGCATTTAGGTTTACCCTTTCTAATCTGGCACCGTTTCCTAAATGGAATCTTGCAACAGGATCATTTGGAAACCCATCTTCTCTGTTTGAATGCAAAAAATAAATTATGGCATTTTTGAGTAGATCTTCATCATCCAAATTTCCATTGATCGATTTTTCTTTAAGCCATTTTGAAAAACCTGGAACAGGTGAAAGTGTGACAAATTTCTCTAGCCCATCATTCTTGCGCTTTAATTTGTGAACAACTTCTTTAATTAAGAAGTTACCAAATGAAATCCCTGAAAGACCATCCTGACAACTTGAAATTGAATAAAAGACTGCTGTACTAATATCATTCTCAGGTATGACACTTCTATCAATCTTGATCACCTGATCAATCTTCTTAGGCATATTATCAGTTAATGCAACTTCAACAAAGATAAGTGGTTCATTGGGTATGAGCGGATGGAAAAATGCAAAACATCTCCTATCTTCTGGCTCTAATCTTGATCTAAGATCACTCCACGAATTGATTTCATGTACCGCTTCATAGGCAATTATCTTCTCTAAAATACTTGCTGGTGTAGACCAATCTATCCTTTTTAGAACCAAAAAAGATGGGTTAAACCAATGTTTAAAAAGATTTAAAAGAGCTGCATCAAAGAATGCCAATTTGTGATTGTCTTTTTCAAGTAACCTGATCCTCTCTCTGAGTTTGACCAATCTAAGAGTGCCGTCAGAAACTGTATTTAATCTCCGGAAGAGCTCAACCCATTCAGGCTCAGAGGATTGGGAAATTTTTTCCAGATTTTCTTGTGTTTTATTCTTGGAATACTCTATTGATGCCTTTGATAATGAATCAGTGTCTATGTCATATTCCTCAAAAAGAGTGTTTAAGAAATTAATAAATTGCTTGTCATTAAGTGCCTCTATCAAGTTAAAAAGATTTTCTGCATATACCAATGCAGACACTTCTCCACTTTTTGACATAACCGATTCTACAGCCTTATTTATATCTTGAGGCAGATTGTCTAGATCTTTTGTCCGAAAATAACGACTCCCTAAGGTTCCGCCCTTAATAGATGAAATCAGATTTTGGAATATGCTCATTGTGGATCAGAAGTATACTAACATTCGATAATATTTACTGGAACTTCTAGTACATTCGTTGCAAGTCCGCCACGAGATGTCTCTTTATATCGAAGATGCATATCTTCGCCAGTTTTTCTCATTGTCCGAATTACTCTATCCAATGAAACAAAGTGGGTCCCATCTCCCTGGAGTGCCATACGAGCAGCATGAATTGCTTTGACCGACGCTGTGGCGTTTCGCTCAATGCAAGGTATTTGCACCAATCCACCTATCGGATCACAAGTGAGGCCTAAATTATGCTCCATTGCAATTTCAGCCGCATTTTCAACTTGTGATGGTGATCCGCCTAGAACTTCCGCCAGTGCTCCAGCTGCCATTGAACAGGCTGAACCTACTTCACCTTGACACCCAACTTCAGCACCACTAATAGATGCATTCTTTTTATAAAGGATACCTATTGCCGCTGCAGTTAATAGAAACCGAACCACTCCATCTTCATCTGCATCAGGAACAAAATTCATGTAATAATGTAAAACAGCTGGGATGATACCTGCTGCTCCATTTGTAGGAGCGGTTACTACAGTACCTCCTGCTGCATTCTCTTCATTGGTTGCTAAGGCATAAAGAGTTACCCAGTCGAGAATAGTTAATGGATCATCAGGCTTTTTGTCTGATTTCTTTGTTAATTGTAAATAAAGCTTATGAGAGCGACGCTCCACATTCAAACCACCTGGCAGAACGCCTTCATTATTTATGCCTCGGTCGACTACTTCTTGCATCACAGACCATAAATGAAGGAGTTCCTTACGGGTTTTCCTTTCTGATCGCCATGCACATTCATTTGCCAACATGATATCGGATATATTGAGTGATTCATTCTCACAATATTCGAGGAGTTGAGTAGCCTTGTCATAGGGAAAAGTGATCTTGGTTTCGTCTTCTGTAATGAGATCCCCATCATCTCTCGAATCATCGACTATAAATCCGCCTCCAACAGAATAATAGGTCTTATTATCTATCTCTTTACCTTTATTATCATAAGCGGAGAATGTCATTCCATTGGGATGAAAAGGAAGTGATTTCCTTCGATAGAGCTTCTGATCTGTTACATGATCATAATTGATCATATGCTTTCCGAGTAGATTTAGCCGCCCCTCAGAATGAATCTTTTCAATCCGACTCGAAATTGATGTTGCATCAACCTTATCAGGCTCCTCACCTTCCAAACCTAGAATTATAGCCTTGGGTGTTCCATGAGCTTTACCTGTGGCACCAAGAGAGCCATACATCTCAGATTGAATTCGAGTCACTTTTTTCAATAGTTTAGATTTTTCGATTCCAAGGATAAATTTCCTTGCAGCAATCATCGGCCCAACAGTATGTGAGCTGGATGGCCCAATACCAATTTTAAAGAGATCAAAAACACTGATTGCCATAATACTTATATCAAATTATCAACTTGATTTGATTAGCTCAAGATCTTCAGTCTTTATGAGTTCAGCCCCAAGACCATTCAATAAAGGTGAAAGATGCTTTGCATATGGTTTCCATCTGTGCATACCAGACTTATTAATAGGTTTACGAACCTGTTCTGAGCTTGCCGTTCTGACAGATCTATCTGTCTCATAGAATTTGATGCAAGACTCCTCGAAAGGCAATTCCAAGAAATCTAGCATCCTGAATACCTGACCTTCCAAATCATCAATGATGTCCTCATTATTCACTCTCAAGATTTTATTTGGTAAAACTTTATCCCAATGATCCATCAGCTGGACATAACTCTTGTAATAGCTCCCAGCCTCAGCCAACCCATATGTGAATTCCTGGCCTTGAGCGAATAATTGTTTAAACATACTAAAACAGCAATCCAATGGATATCTTCTCGCATCGATAATTTTTGCATTTGGCATGATTAAATGAATCAATCCTATATGTCGAAAATTGTTCGGCATTTTATCGGTAAATCTTGGTGCTCCCTTGCGATGCATATTTGTTTCATCGATAAACTTTCTTCCCAATTCCGCTCTCTTATCGTGAGAAAGATGTTCCATGCTTTTTGGATAATTTCCTTCCTTACCATATATATCATCCCCTCTGAGACTTTGTGCCATAGATAGGATATTCGGTAATTCAAGAGTTCCATCAATCATTGAATGCGAGGCCAAGATTTGTTCGATCAAGGTTGAGCCTGCTCTTGGAAGTCCAAGGATAAATATTGGATCCTCAGCTTCATAACCGCCATCACCATGGTTTTCAAAAAATGATTGATCACATACATCAATTTGGGCCTGTAACTCTCTATCCATTCTTTCAATGGAATATTTGCTTTGCTTATTCTTAATCTTATTCCCTGAATCAAGATGAATAAAAGCTTCATCATATTCCCCTATTGCTTCAGAGCCTTGAGCCAATGCAAAGTGAAAATAAGCTTTATCTCGCAGAGTTAGATCAACTCTTTTTAGTTGCTGCCTCATGATGTTCAATTCTTTCTCAGTGAATGAGTATGTTTTCAAGTTTGCGAGTGAAAAAAAAGCTTCCCCATGATCTTGTTTAACTTGATATGCAGTTTGGTAACTCTTTATTGCTCGTTCTGTTTTTCCTAATGTTTTTTGTGCATGGCCCTTGGATGTGAGAATACTGAAGTTATAAGGATTCTTTTGAAGGATTTCATCAAATAAATCTATCGCGCCCTGATGATCACCATTTTGCATAATCTCACTCGCTTTTTGAGCTTGATATGAGAGATTTTCTGGGAATTGATCGCAAAGTATATCAACCTGCTCCATTGTCTTTGCGAATTTTTGTTTCTTTCTAAGAATCATTGCATATTTCATTCTTAGTTCCCCATCATTGGGTTCAAATTTAACAGCGCTTTCAAGAAGGAACTCTGCATCATCAAAATAACCCAACCTATCAGCAATGTCTGACAACAAAGACATCGCGTATGTATTTGTGGGATTTTGCTTGAGAAATTCTCTACATTTTTCTTCCGCTATCCCTAATTTTCCCTCGTTGAGAATCTGGCTTATATAAAGCAAAGTGTTTGGCATTGTCTCCAATGTATTCATCTGCATATATGCGTGATCAGCAGCAGGCTTATTGTCATTTTTTTTGAAGTATGAATACAAAGCCTTCCAAGATGCCGGCAAAGCAGGGTTTAATTCACATGCTTGTCTATAATATCTAATTGCATTTTCTTCATCGCCAGCATCTCTATTCAGATGGCCTAGCTCTTGGTATGCCCTACCCATATCTGGTGCATTGGTAAGCAATCTCTCAATGAATTTCTTTGAATCATCGAAGTTTTTTAGATATCTCGAGCTAACAGCAGACAAATATAGGCTATCAATATGGTTTGGATCTTCTGCAAGATTGGATTTCAGTAATCGAAGCGCTTCTACAAATTTAGCTTCTCTTAATGCTGTTGCTACTTTTGATACATCTAGTGCCATTTCTTTTTGTGTGAAAAAAAATAATATTTCGTTTTCCAATTAAAAAGGGAGCCTAAGCTCCCTTTTTAAAATTTTAGCTTATGTTAAAAACTAAAAGTTCCTTTTGTATCTGATACCCATTGTCATTGGCCTTATATATGCCACACGCTGTCTATCAAATACAAAGGTATTACTGATTTCACCTCTTTCGTCTGTGACGTTATCGATGTAGAACTCAGTGGTGCTCTCACCATTACTCATACCCAGACGGACGTCAACATAACTATACTGATCCTGTACAGCTCTATTCATTTCCATGATGTCTGAGTAACTGTCACCAGAGTGTGTGACTTGTAACTGAGCATGGCCAGTGTATCCATCAGCCATTTCCCATTCCTGTCTAACCCTTAAGTTAGCCTGGAAAGTTGGCGCAAATGCCAATTCAGATCCAACTACCACATCATTGGTTGGTACCAGTTTCTTTGTAATCTCAGTATCTAACATTGAGAAAGCGCCAGATACAGTTAGCCCTTCTTTATCAGCATAATATGTGAAGTCACCTTCAACACCGGTGATTTCTGCATCTGCAGCATTATCAGAGAAGAATAGGTTCACAATACTTGGGTCAAAGACCGTTGATTGTAGCCCCTCTATATCAACAAAGAACGCACTACCATTGAATCGCAGCTGGCCATCCATAAGAACGGTCTTCCAACCAAACTCATAGTTTGTGATTTCATCTGAATCAATTGCTGGAGGAACTGTATATGATCCATCAGGACTTGTTCTACCAACAGGTCTATTTAGAAGACCCGGTCTAAATCCTTCAGACCATGTTACATAGTACATAACCTCATCACTTGGATTCCAAGAATAAGTTACCTTACCAATCACACCATCAGTTGATGCTTTATCTGGGTAACCATTTGCGTTTCCTGGTGCGTACTGTGATGATAGGTTAGATCCAAATTGTTGCGTATCTGGAGCACCAAACCCATTATAGAATGATGAGTTAGCGCTTCCTTCAAAATCAACTTCAATGTCATACCACCTAGCACCTAAAGTCAGCTCCGATGTATCACTCAGTGCGATATTAACTTCACCAAAGAAACCTTTCTGTTCATCAGTCCTCTTTATGTCATTAAAGAAAATGACAGGCTCACAGAATGGTCCTGCTGAGAACCATCCAGGCGATGCATTATTGATTGAACCGGTTACTGATGTATCGGTCAGTGCATAGTTACAAGCATAAGTAATGTCATTATCAACTGAGCTTGGATAAGTGAATAGATTCAACTCTGTGAGTTCAGTGTCACTCATGAATGCACCTGCTGTAAGTGAAACAGTGTCACTGATATCAGTATTGATTCTTATCTCATGACTTTTTACTTCTGTGTTCGTTGTTGAATCAACGAGCAAGTTTGGAGCACCACAAGTTCCAGTTGGAACATTGCCTGGTGCAAATTTTGTATAAGTCACATAGTAATCACAAATATAATATGGAAGATATTGGCCTACGAATAAATAATCCGTGTAGTCAACCATCTGATCAGTTGCTCTATCGGTATATGCTCCAGCATATACTACTTCAAGATCTCCAACCAAACCTTCTAGAGTCAAGCTCATATTGTCATATTCATCATTGATTTCATTTGCAGTGTATGTACGAATCTCTAGGTCACCCAATGTCGGATCAGCAAAGAAAACTCCATCTGCATCGACTGTTTGATGTGCCAGTACAAGATTTGCACTCCATTCATCGCTCAAATCTTGAGCAAGAGAAGCTCTGAAACCTTTGTACTCCACTCCATTTGCATCCTCTTCAACGATTGCATTCGCTGGAATAAGATTGGCTCCAGAAAGGTCAGCGCCAGCTTGGAAACCAGCTCTAGATCCAGAGACAGGAAGACCATTTTCTCTTACGGTTCCTGCTGGTCTGAAACGAGCTGACTCACTCGCATCAACTGAACCAGCAACCTGATCAATATAACCACCTTTCTCATCCATATATGCAACGACTCTTAGAGCAGTACTTTCTCCAAGAGGAATATTCGTCATTGCTTCAACTTTTGTTCCTGTGTCACCTTCAGGTGTAAATCTGTATTCAAATTCAACATTGCTTTCACTCACACCCATTTTAGGCTTGTTGGTAATCAATCTAACAACACCCGCCTGTGAACTCGCTCCGAAAAGCGTTCCTTGCGGACCTGAAAGTACCTCAATACGAGCCACATCTGCAGCATACACGTCTAGGTTTCTTCCTGGCTGAGCAAGTGGTTGCTCATCTAAGTAGAATGATACGTTAGGCGCTAGTCCTGCAACTCCTGCTGTTGTCAGGTTAGGAGTAGTTGATGCCAAGCCGCGAATATAAATAGTATTTTGACCAGGACCTGAACCACCACCTGCTGTGACTCCAGGTAATTGCAAGAGGTAATCTTCAAAAGTATTGATCCCTGATTGCTCAAGCGCTTCCTCTGTAAGAGTTTGGACTTGTAATGGGACATCTTGGAGTGTTTCCTCTTTCTTCCTTGATGTCACAACAATCTCTTCGATTGCTGATTGTGCACTGATATTAGAAGTAGCTAAAACAGCACCTGCTGCCACTAGAGTTGCAGCTGATTGTGTCTTACTAATATTGTGTTTTTTCTTTATGGCCTTTGTTCTTCTTAAAGCCTTAAGTTGTTTTCTTGTCATGAGTTTTCCCCCACTTTGACGAGTAAATAATAATAACTATCGGATAAGTCTAGTATATTTACCCTGAAATTTATAGAACTCATTCAAGAAAAGCCTTGAAACTCCCTTATAATATGGGTTTCAGGATAAAAATAATGGCTTTTATTAAGCCCAATATGAGTAAATGAGAATAATTGCTTGACTGTGATTGAAGATGATATAGATTGTCTGAAAGCCATTTCTCTTGGAAATATGCCTAAAAAAAGAACTTTCTCAATTCATTATGCTTAAAAGTATCGATTACAGAAGATTCTTTATATCTCTATTACTGATCTCAACTTTTGTGGGAATCACGCTTCTCAATCTTGATGCTGCGAGCATTTTTTTTAATAACACACAGTCATTTATAGCCAATAACTTTGGATGGCTTATCATTTTATGTGCAAATGGCTTTCTTATTTTCTGTATATGGATGGCAATTAGTCGCTTTGGAAAAATTAAACTAGGTGGAGCTGATGCCACTCCAGAATTTAGTTTTATCAATTGGATAGCGATGCTTTTTAGTGCAGGACTGGGTATTGGAGTAATATTTTACTCAGTAGCAGAACCCATTCTCCATCTTAACTCAACAGCGCTATTTGAAGATGGAGCCTCCTTCAATGATCGAGCAACATTATCAATGAATCTGACTTATCTTCATTGGGGTTTCCATGCTTGGGCTATATACGGTGTTGTTGGATTATGTTTTGCTTACTTTGCATTCAACCTAGGAAGACCTTTTAGGGTCAGTTCGTTCTTCTTAGATGTTGGCCTGCAAAGCTCCTGGAGTCGAGTGATCGTCGATGTGTTTGCGATTCTAGCTACAGTCTTTGGCATTGCTACATCGTTGGGCTTGGGGGCGACTCAAATCAGCACAGGTCTTGAATATGTAGGTATTGCAAGCTCAACCCTGATGGGAACGTTCTGGATTATTATCTTGATTACAATGCTTGGACTGATCAGTGTGATTTTGGGTTTGAATGCTGGCATAAAAAGACTTTCACAATTCAATATGGTGTTATGCGGTTTCTTTTTGACTGCGATATTTTTATCAGGACCTACCGGATTTATTCTCGATGGATTTTTAGAAAATATTGGTACTTACCTTCAAAATTTTGTCAGCCTCTCTACTAATGTAAATGCTTATAGAGACACTGAGTGGCAAAATGCTTGGACACTCTTTTATTATTGTTGGTGGTTTGCATGGTCACCTTTTGTCGGACTCTTTATTGCTAGAATCTCCTATGGAAGAACGATTAAAGAATTCATTCTTGGTGTTGTCCTCTTTCCTTCATTGATTGTTTTCATGTGGTTAAGCGTTTTTGGAAATGCAGCAATATATCAGGAATTTACATCAGCTGGATCACTTTCAAATGTAATCAATCAGGATATATCAGCATCACTTTTCGCATTCTTAGAGCAATACCCTGGGGCAAGCATTCTTATGGTTGTTTCTTTAATCAATATCGTTACTTTCTTTGTAACCTCCTCCGATTCTGGAGCATTGGTTAGC
>DMGO01000006.1:0-365 GCA_003449795.1 Gammaproteobacteria bacterium
ATGGGTCTATCCCATGGTCCGCAACCAGGAAAAATCGAAAATTCACTCGGGGTAAAAGAGACCCATGAGTATGCCGTAATGATCGATACCTTCAAACCGTTAGGCATGACAGATTTAACTAAAGAAATTGAAGACAAAGAGTACACCTTTTCATGGGCAAAATAAATGAAATTTGACCCAGATAATCTTTCTTTTCAGGAAACACATAAATTAATGATTGGTTCCATAATACCAAGACCAATTGCTTTTGTTTCTACATCCAGCGCTGGTGGAGAATATAATATCGCACCATTTTCCTATTTTAATGGTGTATGCTCTCGCCCCCCAACAATAATGTTTGCCCCAGCTAGGAGAGGATGGGATGG
>DMGO01000006.1:743-1181 GCA_003449795.1 Gammaproteobacteria bacterium
AATATTGTTTCAGAGTCGTTTGCAGAAAAAATGGTTGAATGCTCAACAGACTATGATCATAATGTTGACGAGTTCACTATATCTGGGCTTCACCCAATACCTTGCGAAAAAATAAAATCTCCCCGCCTACAAGAAGCAAAAATAAGCTACGAATGCGAGCTGAACCAGATAGTAGAGATAGGAGATGGTAAGGCTGGAAGTGGATTTGTTGTTATTGGGACTATTATTTTATTCCACATAGATCAAGGTATTATGATTGATGGGAAGATAGATATTGAGAAATTAAATCCAATTGGACGTCTAGCGGGAAACTGGTATACCAGACCAACAAATAACTTCAAGATCCAACGAAAAATAAAACCAGAAAATTAGTCTACAGTTTCAAAAACCTTTATACTGTTCCAAATAATTTGATGATAAAATTAACGCTAAAATGCA
>DMGO01000006.1:1595-2294 GCA_003449795.1 Gammaproteobacteria bacterium
AATAAATTAAATGGAGTAATGCATTCACTTGTTGATGAAGGTAAGCTGGCAGGTGTTCAAACAGCAATCATACGAAATGGTGTACTAGGACACTATGACACGTATGGTTTTGCAGATATTGAAAACAAAACACCACTAAAAGATGACAGCATTTTTAGGATCTATTCGATGACAAAACCAATCGTTTCTGTTGCCCTGATGATGTTATACGAAGAGGGGAAATTTTTATTGGATGACCCAGTTCATAAATACATTCCCGAGTTCAAAAAACTAAAGGCATATAAACCTCTAAATGAAAATATATGGCCATTGAGTAAAATCCATTTTGTGTCTAAGGTAAAAAGGCCAATGCTTATCATTGATTTACTCAGACATACATCAGGCCTAGGTTATGGCTGGGGTAAGAACACCTATGTTGATAGAAAATACAAGAGGAATATTCGAGGATTTTTTGACAAACAATTTAAAGCTAAAGATAGCAAAGAATTAATTCAGGCCATTAGCAAAACCCCACTGTATCATGAACCAGGGACTGGCTGGAGATATGGAATTTCGACCGATGTCTGTGGTATTCTCATTGAAGAATTAACAGGTCAGACACTCGACAAGTTTCTATCTGAACGAATTTTCAAACCACTGAATATGGTGGATACGCACTTCCAACTTCCAAAAGACAAGATCAAGAGATTCACATCAAAC
>DMGO01000006.1:2446-2886 GCA_003449795.1 Gammaproteobacteria bacterium
AGGGACTGGCTGGAGATATGGAATCTCGACCGATGTCTGTGGTATTCTCATTGAAAAATTAACAGGTCAGACACTCGACAAGTTTCTATCTGAACGAATTTTCAAACCACTGAATATGGTGGATACGCACTTCCAACTTCCAAAAGATAAGATCAAGAGATTCACATCAAACTATGTTAATGACATACCAATAATATTTAGGAAAATTGCCAATATAATGGGAATAAAAATAAGCCCAGAGGGTGAGCTTACAGTAGCAGACCATGCCGAAAGTAGTGAATACCTAGAAAACATAACACTTTTTTCAGGAGGATCAGGTTTAGTGTCGACTACGAAAGATTATTTACAATTTTGTAAAATGATATTAAACAAAGGGGAACTCAATGGTGTCAGAATTCTTAGCCCAAAGACAATTCAGCTAATGACAGAAGACCATTTAA
>DMGO01000004.1:0-9669 GCA_003449795.1 Gammaproteobacteria bacterium
TTCTGCGACCCATGTGGCTCCATTTGAAGTTTCCCAGTTATAGTTTAGTCCAAGCGTCATAGCGTTAGGCGGAGCATTCTCAAGTGGATTGCCACTGAGATCAATCGAACATGTGGATTTACCACTTGAATCAGTGATGATTGTACAATTCCCAGCATTCGCTATATTAGAAGCACCAGCAGTCAAACGAGTAAAGTCTTTATACTTAGCATTCATATGAGTATATGAAAGTGTTGCACTAAAATTATCAGATATGAAATATTGAGCATCAATTTCAAGACCCCTAACTTCTGCTTTAGCAGCATTCGTTGTTTTTGACTGAAGGATTCCAGTTGAAGGGTTGACCACTTGAGTGGCTGTTTGTTTATCAGTAAAGTCTTGAAGGAAGATATCAGCATTAAACCTCATCTTTCCATCCATCATGGTTGATTTCATTCCCAACTCATAGACGGTCATTTCTTCAGCTTCAAAACGATTGGCTTCAGGATCATAAAGACTAAAGCCACCACCTGTAACTGTACTGATGCCGCCTGGCTTTTTCGCTTGAGCGATAGAGCCATAGAATGTGAAATCATCAGAAGCATAATGTGTCAATGTAACCTTAGGTGTTGTCATATCTTCATCGTGATCACCACAAATTTGATAAGTCCACATCGGTGGATTGACTCTGCTATTACCAGGGCCAGCAAAACCCACTCCATTTGGATCGACAGTACCGTTACCATCAGATCCACAAGTTTTTTCTTCTTCTTCACTGTATCTTGCTTCTACTGTAACCGCCCATGAGTCACTGATATCATATTCAAGCATGGCATAGACAGATTTATGATCTGAATCACGCGTCCAATAACTGCCTCCGCGATCAAGACATCCTGCAAATTCCCCACCTTCTGTGCCTGGCGCACAAATTGCACCTTGGAAAGTTTTTGCATCTCCATGGAACATTGCAGATGGAGTATTCATAAACGCTGGTGCGAACCATGGTCTTGTTTCGAGGTAAGTGAATGTATTGAATGATTTATCATCCAATTGCATCTCTTGGTTCCAATATTGTGCACCAATGGTCCACCTGAATGCTTCATCAGCACTTGATTGCAATCTAAATTCTTGACTCGTCAGCTCTGTATGTTGGTCATACCAGATTTCACCAAATTCAGTCGCACGTCTTGTGGTGCCTCTAAATTGAGGGTCCTCAAAAGTAAATACATCACCTTCCATTAAGCCTGTGATTGAAGTAAAAGTAAGGTTTTCAAATTCTTTTACAGCAGTCATTGAGAACTTCATGAGCTCTCTATTTGCACCAGGATAATCTTTTCCTGTCCTTGGGTTGGTTTGAAGTTGTGCACCACCTACATCATCAACATCAGGAAGCGCGCCAACATTTGAAGGCATATGAGTGACCAATGGTGAAATTACTTGACCTGAAGTGTAGTAAGCCAAACACATTGTTGGTGTGGGGATGATACATGTGTTCACAGGCGCAATGGCTCCTGGAGCTACTGGCAACATAGTTGTACCAGATTGCTGATACTGAGCACCTGGCTCATAGTCATCATCTGTATACTCCATTCTTGTAACTAAGCTAAAGTCATCTGTAGGCTCATAATTAAATGTAATGGATCCAGCAACACCTTCTTCTCCGCCCACTGGTTGTCCACTAAGAACATTGTCGTGATAACCATCTCTTGACCAAGTTGCAAAATTGACACCTACTGCAGTGTTATCACTGATACCACCACTCCAGCTACCTCTGAGATCCATTTCGCTCTCAGATGCAATTGTTGCAGAGACGCTAGATTGATTCTCTTGAGTTGGTTTTTTAGTGACATAATTGATTGCACCTGCAAATGCAGAACGTCCATATAATGCACTTTGAGGCCCTTTCACAATTTCAACTCTTTCTAGATCAAACAATCTGGAATTGATTAATGCAGTACCACCTGCAATCGTCAAGTTTTCAGATGAAAGGTCAACACCATCTTGAAGTACAGCAACATTCTGCCTTCCTCTAACTGGTGACAAACCTCTGAGTGTTATTCTTGTGTCTTGCTGAGAGAAACCATTATCGAAAACCATTGAAGCAGACATCTTCGCGACATCTTCCAAGCTCGTAATACCAGCTCTTTCAAGTTTTTCCGAGCCTATGACATCTACTTGGACTGGAATGTCCTGTAGGTTCTCAGCTTTTTTCCTTGCTGTTACTACAATCTCTTCAATTTGTGCAACTGAAGACATTGTAAAAACAAATGCAAATAGAGCTGCAAAAGCTCTATATGAAGCTTTATATGTGTGTTTCATGTTTACCCCTAAAATTATGATTCATCCAATCATGCAATGCCAAAAGATCAATTTCAAGCAGAAAGAGGGGATTTTATGTTACAAATCGTTACATATTAGATGCTAACTTCATTAATTTAGAAATTAACTAAAGAATTATCTTCAGAATATAACCATTTGAAAGAAGCTTATTTCTTTGGATAGAGGTATAATTCTGAACTGAAAAAGGCAAGGTGGCAGAGTGGTTATGCAGCGGCCTGCAAAGCCGTGGACGTCGGTTCGATTCCGATCCTTGCCTCAGGTTTAAGCCCGGGTGGCGGAATTGGTAGACGCTACGGACTTAAAATCCGTTGAGATTTTCTCGTGCCGGTTCGAGTCCGGCCCTGGGCACCAAACCTAAATGTTAAGAAAACTAAATAGTAATTATTCAACGAATTATTAAGAATGACTGATAATTATACTTATGAGCCTGACTTATCCCTTTATAAGTCTGAACAGGGATATGAGAAAATGATGTCATGGTATGAGAGAGTTTCAGATGAGATCACAGTTGATCATAGAAGTATTTTTGCAGATACAAGATTTGGAAAGACTCATATCATTGAGGCTGGGGATGCCAATCAAAAACCTGTTCTTCTGATTCCAGGTGTCGCTGGATGTGCACCATTGTGGAGACATCAAATCAATGCATTCTCTGAGCATTTTCGTGTACTTGCAATTGACATCGTTGGTCAACCAGGTAAGAGTGCTGCAAACCCTCCATCTGTTTTTAATGATGATTATACGGATTGGTTGGAAGACATTATTCAATCTCTTGAACTAGATAAACCACATATAGTTGGTGTCAGTACAGGTGGTACGACAGTTATGGATATGGCGATCAGGAAATCAGAAATGATAGATAAAACGGTCATGTGCGGCCCAACAGGACTGGCCAGAGCAAGACTCCCTTTCAGGCAATGGCTGCTGACAGCAAGAAAAAAAGATGCTGATGTTTTGTCGGATGATCTGACAGCTTCTTCTTTCTCAAAACCTAGATCCGGCGAGACATTTGGCTCATTTGATCGGCAGCTTGCTCGTGGAATGGCCTTGGGTACAAGACATTATCGAGTTGATAAATCTCTTGGAATTTATAATGAGAAAACGTCAAGAGTTGATATTTTCAGAGCTTTGAAAGTAATCGGTAAATTCTTTTTCTCAGTTGATAAGAATAGATTGAGAAGCTTTAAGAATAAGGGCCTATTGATTTTTGGAGAATTTGAGGTACTTTACAATCCTTGGAAGATCAGCAAACGTTTGCAGAAACTGATTCCATCTTTACAAATCGAAATTGTAAAAGATGCCGGCCATGCAGCGATTTATGATCAACCCGAAGCAGTTAATGAGTTAGTCTTAGAGTTTCTAAGAAAGGAATAAAATAATAATGATTAAAATTTTGATCTTTTTTCTTCTATTTTTTACTTCATCACTATCAGCACATGAAGCACAAAGCCTTCCTTATGGGCCATTTCTAAGTGGCATCACTCACCCAGTGCTTGGATTTGATCACTTACTGGCCATGGTGAGTGTTGGCATGATCAGTGCACAAATCGGGGGTAGGGCAATTTGGACTGTTCCAGCAACATTCGTGATCGTAATGTTTCTTGGTGGATTGCTCGGTCTGAATTACGGCGGATTGACCGGTTATGAGATTGGTATTGCACTTTCTGTACTATTACTAGGATCTGCCTTGGCGGCAGATAAGAAGCTCAATGCAAATTTTGCAATGCTGGCTGTTGCTGTTTTCGCAATCTTTCATGGCTATGCTCATGGAGAAGAGATTCCAACCATTGCTAAGCCACCACCCTATGTTGCTGGATTTATGACAGGAACTATAATACTTCACATTGCAGGCGTGGTTTTTGCAGATATTTCAACACATTATGAAAAAGGGAAGGTTATATTGAGATTACTAGGGGGATTGATTGCATTGTCAGGGCTTTATTTCCTTGTTAGTGCCTTATAATTAGAATTATGAAAATTAGATTGATCATTTGGGAAATTGGCAGTTTCATCTGGGTTGTTTTAGCTGGTTCAGCATTGCACTTTTCCTTTGAGTTAAGCGAATTCTGGACACCTCTCGCATTTATCTCAGCTGTAAATGAGAGTGTTTGGGAGCATCTAAAAATGTATTTTTGGCCAGGTTTAATTTATGCACTCGTACAGTACACATACACTAGAGATATTGCCAACAATTATTGGTATGCCAAACTCGCTTCACTGATTGTTACCCCGCTTGGAATCACTTTTTCCTTCTATGGCTACCTTGCTATTTCATTGCCTTTATATGGTCAAGGTTTCTTTGTCATGGATTTAATGACAATGGTTATTGGCTTGTTATTGGCCTCAATCGTTTCATACAAGATTATGGTGAAACCTCCCATGGAAATTCCAAGGAAGAAAAACATACTTGCAGGTTACCTCACTATTACAGCCATGTTTTCAACGTTTACTTTTTTCCCTCCAAAGATCTTTCTTTTTGAAAATTATTTCGGTTACGAATACAGTGGAGAGTATGGAATACTTGAGGACTATGAACCTTATCGAATCTTTAGAAAAGAGTAATTAAAGCTCAAAGCTATATCCAATACCGTAAACGGACCTAATATAATCATGTTCAGGTGAAGCAGTCTTAAGCTTATGCCTCAAATTTTTGACATGTGTATCAACTGTTCGATCCAAAACAATTCTTCCATCTTCAAAAATATTATTCAGAATTTGATCACGATTGAATACTCGCCCTGGGCTTTGCAAAAACATTTTCAGTAATCTAAATTCCACAGGCGTAAGATCCAATCTGTCTTGATGTAACTTTATAGAATAAGTTTGATCATTCACTTCGAAGGCATCATATATCTCTGCTTGATTTAAATCTCCCTCCGATCTTCTAAGTACTGCCTTCACTCTTGCAACAACTTCTTTGGGGCTAAATGGTTTACAAACATAGTCATCTGCTCCCAACTCAAGGCCTATGAGTCGGTCAATTTCATCAATCATTGCAGTGACCATAATGATTGGCACCATTGAAAACTGCCTGATTTCCTTGCAAAGATCTTTTCCATTTATATCAGGCAACATTAAATCAAGGAGGATGATATTGGGTTGATTGGTCTTTACCCAATCCACAACATCACTTCCTGATTCAAAATGCGTCACTTTAAACTGATTCTGATTGAGATATGCAATCAAGACATCAGCAAGTTTTTTCTCATCTTCAACGATTAGTACATGCTTCATGTATCACCTTTTGGTAATGAGATCTGAATTGATAGACCCCCATGCTCAGAAGGTGTCGCTTTAATTTTTCCAGAGTGTGCTTCGACGATTTCGTGGCAAATTGCTAGGCCGAGACCCGCGCCACCTTTTTCTCTCGATCTAGATAACTCTTCTCTGAAGAAACGATCAAATACTTTATCGATAACATCTGGATCAACACCTGGTTCTGAATCACTGAATGTAATTGATATATCTTCTTTATTTTCGGTAAGTTGAATTTCAAGCTTTCCAGGTGAGTCTGTATACCTCAAACTATTTTCAATTAAATTGGTAAATAACTGTTCTAATCGATAACTATCTCCCAGAAAAGCACCCTCTGTATTAATTAATTCCTTTATTTCTATTTCAGATGACTCCAATCTGTCTCGATATGATTCAATCACCTCTTTTAGAGAAGAACCAATATTCATTTCTCTCATTTGATATTTCATTGCACCCAAGTCAGCGAGGGTGAGCTCATATAAATCATTCACAAGATTATTGATTCTTTTTACCTCATGAGTCAGTGATTGAAGTGTTTCTTTGTCAAATTCTCTGATCCCATCTTCGACTGCCTCCAGTTCGCTTTTTAGAATTGCAATGGGTGTTCTGAGTTCATGAGAAATATCTGCAAGCCATTGTTTTTGAGATTCTGAGTTCTTATCCAATGTTTTAGCCAATATATTGAAGTCTCTTGATAATTTCCCTAATTCATCTCTATTTTGAATGGATACTCTTGTTTTGAATTCGCCACTGATCAAACTTCTGGTACCTCGACCCAATTTCCCAATAGGTCCAGTTATATTCATTGTGAGCACGAGTGATATGATAGCTGCAAAAATGAGCCCAGCTATTGCTGAGAATCGAAGCGTTTGATTATTTGATCTAGCAAAAGCCAAATCAATTTCTTCATATAGTCTCTCAGAAATAATGAGTGCAAGTGTACCAATCTGTTCATTTTCAAAATTTATTGGAGACAGAATGAATCGATCGTTTAGGACCATCTCCAATGGATCATTGGCTGAGATTTCATCAATTATGTCCTTATTGCCAATTACAATTTCTAGATTTTCGTCTAGGAGGTATAGCCTGCCAGGCCTTTCAATGTCTTGATTTTTATTGAATGAAAATCTGAACCTCCTTCGTTCGTTCACAACATTTGGAAGTATGATTAGGTTTTCATCAAATGAACGTCTCTGTCTTAAAATAAGATCTGCCATTCTCGGGTCTTCTCTAAGGAAGTCCCAAGTCTGAACTTCTGCATAATAATCCTCGATTTCTGATGCAAATGTTTGTAGCTGTGCCGTTTCAATTCTAGTTACAAAACGAAATAAATCGCGTTCAAACGTATAAGTTCCTACAGCAAATATCATGAGCGTTACTGCACAAAAGCTCAGCCAATATGATAGAAAGAATTTAGGAAAAATTTTCACTTACATGCCCGTCAATATGTACAAATTATAAATTCATTATTACAGTTTAAATTTACAATTCATCTTTTCTTCATATTTACTTCAAGATTTAGGTGAAGAATGAGAACCATAAAAAATATTTGAGGACACCAAAAAAATGAAAAATATGAAATACATATCATTTGCGATTGGAGCAATACTCTACTTAGGTTCAATGTCACTTCTAAACAATGCCTATGCTCACAATCACAGTGATCAAATGGGTGTAAGAATGTTATTCCAGGACATGGATTTAACTGACGAACAAAGAAAAGAAGTCAGATCAATCATGTCATCCAGCATCAAAGAAGGCAGACAGTTAAGAGCAGAGATGAGGGAGCAATCGATGGATGCAGTGGATGACCTTAAGAAGGGTACAAAGGAGAAGCTTTCTACGGTCCTTTCAGAAGAGCAAATGGCTCAATTTGATAAGAATTCTAAGCGCATGGAGAAACGAAAAGAAAAGATGCGTGATAAGCAAATGAGAGGTCATGGTAAAGGGAAAGATAAAGGCAAAAAGAAAAGGAATAAAAAACGACATAAAGGAAACAAGAAGCACAAGAAGTAATAGAATTTGCCATAAAGGCAGAACCATAGCTAAGGCCAATCCGAACCCCTGACAGGATTGGCCTTAGTTTTTATATAATTATTATTCAAATCTAAGCAAATCATCACCACCTGTATTAACATAGCTTGTTGAAATAGAACAAAGGTATAGACAGATGAGATTAATAGAATTAAATAATTTTGGCGATGAAGGTTTTCAACAAAACGAAAGAGGGACACCGACTCCATGTATTGGTGAAGTGGTTATCAAGGTACATGCTGCGTCACTGAACTTCAGAGATTTTATGATTGCCAAAGGGCTTTATAACCCTAATATTGAATTACCCCTTGTACCCCTTTCTGATGGAGCAGGAGAGGTTGTAGCGGTTGGAAATGATGTCACAGAATACAATGTGGGTGATCGAGTGACTTCTGTATTCTGGCAGGATTGGAATGCGAATAACTCAAATCGAATGGTTTCAACTGGCTCAGATGCAGCTGGAGTTCTCTCTGAATATGCTGTTTTACCCAAAGAAGCTGTTTTACCCATACCTGAATACATGTCTTATCAAGAAGCATCAACTATACCCTGTGCCGCTGTGACTGCGTGGACTTGCATCAAGGCAGCCAATATTGGTCCTGGGGATACAGCCCTTCTGCTGGGAACAGGTGGCGTTTCAGTGCTTGCTTTGCAGATCTTAAAAGCGATGAAAGCAAATGTGATTATTACGTCGAGCAGCAATGAAAAGTTACAAAGAGCAAAGGAATTGGGAGCGGATCATGCCATCAACTACAAAGAGAATCCTGAATGGGGAAGTGATGCGTTTGGATTGTCTAATGGAGGGGTTGACCTGGTCATTGAAATTGGTGGTGAGTCAACATTCCCACAAACGATTAATGCTCTGAAAATAGGTGGTCATATCAGTGTCATCGGAGCCCTTGGCGGTATCAATGTTCAGTTAAATCTGATGCAGATGGTATTCAAGAACTTACATGTGCATGGAATCACTGTCGGAAGCAGGGAAGACCACAGCGAGCTAAATCAATTTTTTGAAGAACATGAGATTCACCCGATCATCGGTAAAACAGTTGGCTTTGATGATGCGATAAATGAAATCTATGGCATGCCTTCAGGATCCCATTTTGGCAAGATCGTGATTGATATCGCCAATTAGGAATTTGGAGGTGATGTATTTCTAACCTTATAGAAATTCAAAGCGCATGCCTTTATCGAGATGATACACCAATATTCATCGATATAGATTTTAATATAGATGACGGCAAGCAAGCCTTGATCAGAGGCGCCAACGGCAGCGGCAAGACCAGTCTTATAAGATCAATTTGTGGATTTACAGAGCTCAGTGAAGGGCATGTCAAATGGAATCAGATATCAATTGATGATATTGATTCATCTTTTCAAGAAGAGATTGCATACCTTGGCCATAAGAATGGATTGATCAATGAAATTTCAGCAATTGATAACATAAATATGAATCCCAATATTGGGGATTTAACCGAATTGAATGACTTGGTCACGGGTTTTGATTTAGATCTAGTCATTGATAAACCGGTTGAAATTCTTTCTAGTGGACAAGCAAAGAAAACAGCTCTCATTAGTCTAATTTTATCTAAGCGATCAGTGTGGATAATGGATGAACCCTATGCGAATCTCGACCAGGCATCAATCGAATATCTAAATCATAGAATGAATTTACATACTCAGAGTAAAGGAATGATCATTCGAACATCAAACCAAGGTGATTTATCAGAATCTCCTAAATTAGACATTGTATTGGAGTCATAGTGGAGACTTATTTTCAATTATTTTTCCGAGAAACAAAGGTTGCCATAAAACGTTGGACCGATGTTCTAACAGGTATCATTCTATTTTTTCTGACTGCAATATTGTTCCCGCTAATCAGTGATTCTGGGAAAGATTTTTTGTTATCTATCGTTGGCCCCATCATGATGTTTGCTGCTTTTTTTGCATCATTGCTATCGATGCAAAATATGTTCAAGGCAGATTTTCAGAATGGAACCATTGAACAATTGTTGCTCTCAAAGAAATCATTTGTTTGTTTGATCTTCACAAAAACACTCG
>DMGO01000123.1:0-6490 GCA_003449795.1 Gammaproteobacteria bacterium
GGTGAATTTCTTCCAATTGCAATTGTTGTTTGGCTTTCAACTTGCTTTTGCTATTTATGTTTTTTACTCGTTCGCAAAGGTGAAAAAAAGAAATCGTTACAATTGTCTTAGTTCAGACTTCCTGGCTTAGCAATTCCAATCCACGCTTCAACAATCAGCAAGACCCATATTCCTAGTACAAAGATTCTCGCCTTGTCTAAGCTTGCTTTCATCTCAATATCGTCTGCTTCATTGATGTTATCAGTTGCTATATTGTGAATGCCTTTGATAAAACCACCGATATATTTTCTAATCATGATTCCACAGAAGATCAGACCTGCAAACACAACGAGTTTGTAACCTACCCATGGTTCTGCATCTAAACGATCCGTATAAAATCCATAGTAAACGGATGCTAATAAAGTGAAGACCATCACCCATCTGAAGACATAGTCCACTTTCGTCATTTGTTTAACAAGGTCAGTGCCTTCATTAAAATGCATATAAAGAAGAGCACAAAACCAAACTGGTCCAAGAAGTATGATTCCAACCCATTGCCATGTCGGATGATCAATTCCATAGTACTCAGTCAGAATCCCACCGACGGTCAGCATCAAGCTTAAGCAAAGTCTGGGAATCAGGTCTAGGTTGATCATGATTTTTCCTGCCATTTGCCTCGCCTCACGAGATAAGCTTCGATTTACAGATAAACCACTGGAATAAAAGACACCTATATCTCCTCCAAGCCAGTAAACGAATAATAAAACGTGAATTAATAAAGCTATGTCATGACCGCTCATTGATACTCCCCCATTTTAGTCACATTTAGTGTTAATGATTATATGACATCATGATCGAACGTCAATCAGCATGAGAATCTGGTAAACCAAAAATCACTTAGCTAAAAGGATAGCTGTCTCTAGATAGTGACGATTGTTTTGCCGAAATTTTCTCCTCTCATCAATTTACAGAATTGAGCGGGTGTATTCTCGATTCCAATTACTTCATCTTCTATATATTGAATAGCTCCATCTCTAAGCCATTGACTGGCCTTTGAGATAAATTCGTCTTGCTTATCATAGTGATCATAAACAACAACACCTCTTATCGTTGCTCTTGCGCCAACAATTGGTCCCAGATTCGGTCCTGGTGGTGGAGTGGAAAGATTATATTGGGTCATAAATCCACAGAGTACAATTCTACCTTCATATGCCAAATTTTTTGTCATGATGTCCAATGTTTCACCTCCAACATTGTCAAAATAGATATCCACCCCTTTAGGGCATAATTCTTTTATTCTTTTATCAATATCTTCTGTTTTATAATTTATACAATCTTTGAAACCGAAGACCTCTGTAACTGCCCTGCATTTCTCTTTTGATCCAGCAATGCCTATTACATTCACTCCATGGATCTGTGCAATTTGTCCAACCATGCATCCAACTGGACCACTGGCTGCTGAGACAACGAGTATATCCCCCTCTTTTGGCTCCCCATAAACCATTAGACCCGCGTATGCCGTTAGTCCAGGCATGCCCATTATCCCCAGTGCTGTGCTGAGTTTTCCCTCATGGTCATTTAGCTTTCTCACTCCATCACCATCTGATATTCCATACTCCTGCCATCCATTTGAAGTCAGAACAACTTCACCTTTTTTATAATCAGGATGATTTGATTCGATGATTTCTGATACTGTTCGTCCAACAATGGTATCGCCAACATTGACTTTTTCTGAGTAAATATGACGACCTGTTATTACTCCTCTTATATATGGATCCAAAGAGAGATGAATGGTTCTACTGAGAAATTGATTCTTCTGTGGAGTGCTTATTTTTTCCTCTATAAGCTCAAAGTCTCCTTCAGTCGGTATCCCCTCAGGAGACTTTTTTAGGACAATTTTTTTGTTAATGGTCAATTTAGAGTTGATCAATCATATAGTCACAGCTGCTGACTCTAAATTCGCCGCCATCTTCAATGTTCACGATTTCCACTTCACCATCATTGATGACCAAGGAGAATCTTTGTCCTCTTGTTCCCATCCCAAATCCAGAGGCATCAAGTTCGAGACCAATGGCTGAAGTGAATTCTCCATTTCCGTCTGCCAACATCATTACTTTACCATCGGCATCTTGGCTTTTTCCCCAAGCATCCATTACAAATACATCATTGACAGCCATGCATGCAATTGTGTCAATCCCTTTAGCTGTTAGCTCACTTGCTTTCTGAATGAAGCCAGGCAAATGCTGTAAGGAGCAAGTTGGGGTGAATGCTCCAGGTACTGAAAATAGAGCAACTCTTTTTCCAGCAAATAAATCATCATAGCCAACAGGCGCAGGCCCATCAGCTGTCATGGTTGTAAAGTTTATATTTGGAACTTTATCTCCGACTTTAATGCTCATTAATTTTCTCCTCGAATATTTAGCAAAATGATATTTTATTACACAAAAAATTAATCAACCATAAATAATGCGATTTCAGGCACAAAAGAAACAGTCATTAAACCAATCAGCATTATGATTAAAAATGGAATTGTGGCCTTACATATGGTCCAAAATTTCTCTTTAAAGACACCCATTGCAACAATTAAATTTAAACCCAAGGGTGGTGTTAGGTATCCAATTTCTAAATTCATCACCATGATGATTCCAAAGTGTGTGGGATCAATGCCTTGTGATGCTGCAATGGGCATCAGCATGGGGGCAAGAATCAGAATTGCTGATCCAATATCTATTAGGCAACCAATAAGTATGAGGAAAAGATTAATAGTCAGTAGAGCAGTTACCGGGTTATCTATTTTGTCGCTCATCCATGCAACCAAATTTTGCGGTACTTCTTCATATGTGAGAAATACATTTAAGCTCAAAGCAATCATTAAAACTGGAAATAGTGACCCCAGCAGTTTTGTTGTCTCCCCTATAACATCTCTCAAGTCATCCAAGTCCATTTCTTTATGGATCAACGATTCTACAATGAAGGCATAAACAACTGCAACAGCTGCTGATTCAGTTGCAGTAAAGTAACCAGTGTATATTCCTCCAAGAATAATGAGTGGCATCAATAGTGCCCAGATGCCCTTACGGAGGGCTTTTGCAATATAAGAAAAGTCCCATGAATTCTCTCGATGAGAGAAATTCTGAGCAACTGCATAAGTCAGCATAAGCGATGTCAATAATATTGCCGGACCAATTCCCGCAATAAATAAGTCCCCAATTGAAGTTTGCGTCATGATTCCATATAAAATCAATGGAATGCTCGGCGGCACAACTATTCCTAAAGTACCGGCTGCACATAGTGCTCCTAATGCAAAGTGTTTTGGATAACCTGCTTTAATCAGTGCAGGATACATAAGTGTTCCTATGGCAAGCAATGTGACTGTCCCAGACCCTGATACAGCTGCAAATGCTGCACAAGACATGATTGTTGCAATCGCCAATCCACCTGGAATAGGAGCTGTCAATGAAGTCATTAAGTCAATGAGTCGTGATGCCATTCCTCCTCTCGACATAATATTTCCAGCAAGTATGAATAATGGTATTGAGAGCAATATGTCTTTGTTTGCTGCATCCCATGCATCGACAACAATATTACTAATGACTCCATCACCAAATGCCCAGTAGGCATATGCAGTGGCAATCCCTAAGATAACAATGAGATTTTGTCTCAGTAAAAATAGGACAAAAATTATGATTGGAAGAAATAAGGCGGAAAGCATCGTATTATTCTCTCCCTAAGCGGACACCCTCTTCTGGTCTGAGATCCGGTTTAATTGTATAAATGAGATGCCTAATAGATGTCAGTAAGAATGCGGTTGGAATAATCATTTGGAAAGGCCAGACCGCTATCCTCAGGACCATTGATTGAACATCATCCCTAAATGTTTCAGCAACAACTTGAAAAGCAATCACAGCAAATGCAAAACAAAAAATAAACATCAAACCTTCTTGGATTCGATTGAGTATAGGATCAAATGATTTCGGTAACCAATTGTCTGCAAATTTAGGTCTCAGGTGAGCTGCTTCGGATGAAGCCACACCTAACCCAAACATCACCACAAATAAGTTTGCGTATACACCAACTTGTCTTGACCAATGTAATCCTGTTCCGGTAATTTCTCTGAAAGCAACATCACTAAACATCACGAAAACCAATACGCCAAAAGCCAAGAATGTGACATTCCTTTCAAAAATATCTAAATATCTTAAAGTCAGTTTCATGATTTTGTGTTTGAATAATGATAAATCATTGTAAACTATCCTGATAATCCATTTTATTCAAAACCATTAATTATGAGCAATAAAGACGAACTTAAGATAAGCGAAGATGCCAAGAATTTTTTAGAGTCTGAGCATTTGTTATTCATTGATGGTCAATGGAAGCAATCATCCTCTGGCGAGAAGATTCCAGTTTTTGATCCTGCGACTGAGGAAAAAATAGCAGAGGTTCAGTCTGGAACAAGTAAAGATATTGATTTGGCAGTCAATGCAGCAAGAGAAGCATTATCTGGAGAATGGGCTAAGATTCCTTCACATGATAGAGCTCAAATCTTACATCGATTATCTGATGAGATTGAGGCCAACTTCTCAGTCCTTTCAGAAGTGGAGGTACTGGACAATGGCATGCCATTGGAGCTTGCTCAATACTCAATCGCAAGCCATGGCGTGACTCTTTTAAGATATTATGCGAGCTGGGCACCAAAAATTCATGGAAAAACAATTCCTGTCTCGCCAGCTGGTGCAATGAATGGTGAATCCTTGACTTATACAAAGAGGGAGCCTGTTGGTGTTGTTGGCGCAATTATTCCGTGGAACTCACCTTTGATTTTTGCAATTCTGAAACTGGCACCAGCTCTTGCTGCAGGATGCACTGTTGTGCTTAAGCCTGCAGAGCTGACTCCTCTAACTGCATTATATTTTGGTCATTTAATAGAAAAATCTGGAATACCAAAAGGAGTAGTTAATATTGTCACTGGCCTTGGTGAAACCGCTGGAGATGCGCTCGCTAAACATAATGATGTGGATAAGATTACCTTTACTGGATCAACTGAAGTTGGAAAAAAGATCGTTTCTTCTTCTATCAGTAACTTGAAGAAGGTTACCCTTGAATTAGGTGGTAAAAGCCCTGTTATTGTCTTTGATGATGCCGATCTTGAGAAAGCGATACCGGGCGTAGCAAGAGCGTGTTTTTTCCTTCAAGGACAAAATTGTATGGCTGGAACGAGAGTATTTGTTCATGAAGACATACATGATGAACTGGTTGCAGGAGTTAAGAGTATGGCTGAATCATTCCAAATTGGTCATGGTCTAATACAAACAAATGACTTTGGACCATTGATATCTGGAGATCAAAGAAAAAGAGTAATGAAATATATAAAGCAAGGACTTTCTGAAGGTGCAACATTGGTCTGTGGTGGTAATGAAGTAAATGATAAGGGGTACTTCATAGAGCCAACAATTTTTACTGATGTTACGGGAGAGATGTCAATTGCTAAAGAAGAGATTTTTGGCCCTGTTCTATGCATTGAAAAGTTTAGCAATGAATCTCTTGAGGAAATTGCAAAGAGAGCAAATAAAACAACATATGGTTTGTCAGGTAGCGTTTGGACAAATGATATATCGACCGGTCATAAAATGGCTGCACTAATCGATTCCGGTCAAGTCAGTATCAATTGTCACGCAGCAGTTGATTCTGCAATCCCTTTTGGAGGCAATAAACAATCCGGTTGGGGAAGAGAATTTGGAGAAGAAGGATTGGATTCTTATCTCAAAACAAAGGCCACTACAGTTATGTATTGATTTACCAGGGAACTTGGTTACCAAATCGATCTAAAAATTTACCACTATCATTCGCTTTAATTGACTCAAACATGACCTGTTGCTCTGCAACACTCTCAGCAGGATCAACCTCAGCCTCTGCTCCTCCTAAGTAAGTTCTACACCATCCAGGTGCCAGAGCAATCATAATGATATCTTGCCAGTCAACAGACATTCCTTTGGCGATGATGTTTAAAGCTGATTTGCTTGCTCGATATGAATAAAATCCCCCAAAGTTATTTTGCTCAACAGAACCCAGATCACTAGACATCATTACAAGAATCTTTTTTTCACTTTCAGAAACATGCTCTTTAAATGCAGTTGCTATTTTAAATGGGGACAGTAGATTAACCTCTAGAATATCTCTCCATATTTGGTAATCCATGCTATCTATTTTCTGATACTCCATTGCTCCAGGTACCCCCATAGGTCCTGTAGTTCCAGCATTATTTAAAAGAATATCAATCGGCGTGCCTTTATATTTCTCAGCTAACTCTTCTATCCTCGGGTGATCAATAACTTCTAATTGCTCAATAGTAAAATGTTCTTCGTATTTCTTATTGAGGGCTTGTAAATCGTATGCTTTCTCTGGGTTTCTTGCACAGGCAATGACATTCCATCCTTTTTCTGCGTATTGCTTTACATGTTCAAAACCCAATCCTCTGTTGGCTCCAGTGACTAAAACAGTTGGCATGATATTC
>DMGO01000068.1:0-5096 GCA_003449795.1 Gammaproteobacteria bacterium
CATACGATCAGCTAATGTCATAGCCTCAACTTGATCATGCGTTACATAGATCATATTTGTATTAAGCTTTTTATGAAGTTTAGAAATTTCTACTCTCATTTCTGATCTAAGAGCTGCATCTAAGTTTGAGAGTGGCTCATCAAATAGAAATAATTTAGGCTCTCTAGTAATAGCTCTACCTATTGCCACTCTTTGCCTTTGACCACCTGAAAGTTGCTCTGGTTTGTGATCTGAACGATCGGTCAAACCGACTTTCTCAAGAGCTGAACTCACCTTAACTGATCGTTCTTTTGGATTCGTTCCAGATAGAATCATTGGCATTTCTATGTTTTCAAATGCTGTCAGCCTGGGAATTAAATGAAAGGATTGAAACACGAAACCGATCTTTGTAGATCGGATGCCTGCCATTTCATCATCATCCATCTTTGACGTATTGATGCCTGATAGAATGTAATCTCCAGATGTTGGTGTATCTAGTAATCCTAGAATATTTAGAAGAGTTGACTTACCTGATCCTGAAACGCCCATGATGGATACGTATTCATTTTCCTTAATTTCCAGATCAACCTCATCAAGTGCATGAACAACCTGATTTCCTACCTGGAACTCTCTGCTCAGTTTCTCAAGGCGAATCATTATGAGGAACTATTCTTCAGAGTCTTCTTTTGATTCTTTATCCTCATCGGATTTCTCAACTTCTACTCTTGCACCATCTTTCACTCCAGCCCTGTCGACCGAAAGAACAATTCTGTCTTCTAGATCCAACCCACTGAGGATTTCCGTGAACTGCCAATTTGATAGTCCGGTCTCCAATTGCCTTTTTTCAATTGTATTGTTATCTCCTATGACGTAGACATTATCCCCCCTCATTATTGCTTGGCTTGGAAGGCCCATTGTCTCTTCGCTGATATCAATGATGATTGTGACATCGGCACTGTAACCTGGCAGCAAATAATTTTGTGGATCATCGAAAGTGGCTTCAATTTCAACTGTTCTCGCCTGTCTTTCTAAATCCAATACATAGGGAGCAACACGACTGACTGTAGCAGGGAACTCTTCCTCGCCGAAGGCGTCCATTGTAATTTTTGCAACCATTCCGGATCTGACATCAGGAGCATCGATCTCATCAATCGGTGCTTTGATATATAAACAAGAATTATCAATCAGATCCAAGGTTGGTTTTGTAGCAACCCCAACTGGTGACGGTGTTACATACTCTCCAAGTTTTCCTTCAATCTCAGCGACAATACCATCAAAAGGTGCAATAAGCATTGTTCTCTCAAGTGATGCTTTCATAACATCGACATTAGCCATGGCAGCATTGCATGCAGCCATTGATGATTCTGCATTCGCCACAGCTGCCTCTTTGGCTTCCTCCGATGTCAGTCCCTTAGTAAACAATTCATTTGCTCTGTTCGCATCTCTTTCTGATTTGGCTGAGACAATACATGCCTGCTCTGCAGATCTCTCAGATGCCATGACTCTTGCCTTTGTTTCTTTGTTCCAAAGCTCTAATAGAATATCTCCTTCGCTCACAGAATCACCCTCTTCTACATGAAGAACAGATATTTGGCCTGCCGCAGCTGGAGACATTTTTGATCGCCTACAAGCGTCAATGGTTCCGGCACGTGTGTTCGAAACAGTTTTTTCAACATTTCGAATCTCTGGTTTCACTGATAAAACTTTTATTGGCTTTTCATCACCTCCAAACATTAATGATGACAAGATTATTACTGCAATAATCGCGCCAATGATTTTTTTATTTCTAGTCATTTTTTCCCTAGCCTAAATTTGCCTGCTCATTGTATAGAGTTCATATTGAAAAAGCATTTTAAGATACAATTTGTCACACTGTCATAAGATGTTCAGAAACCTCATGTTTTCTTCACATTTAATAATGTCAAAAATTATTATTCTTATAACGCTATCAATGGGATTTAAAATAATGAAAATAGGAACGTTACTTTTTACTGTTATGATTCTCACAGGTTGTGTTTCAACAGCTTCTGATCCCATATTTTCAGGCTCAAAACCGATCATTGATAAGAAGGGTGTAGACCTGAATGCATATGAAGTAGATCTTAAAGAATGCGCCGAATATGCAAATGATATATCAGTTGGCCGAAGTGTACTTAAGGGATCTGCTGCAGGTGCAGCAATTGGAGGGGTAGTAGAGGTATTAACTGATGAAGAAGATGCCATAGAAGTCGGGGCTATCTCGGGAGGTGCTAAATCTGGAATTATGTCTGTAAGGCAGAAAGAAAGGGTTGTAAAAAAATGTCTCAGAGGTCGTGGATATAAAGTTCTAAACTGATCATTCTGACTTACACTTAATGCCCGTTCCACCCAAACCACAATAACCACCGGGATTCTTTGCTAAGTATTGCTGATGATAATCTTCGGCAAAAAAGAACTCTTCTGAAGCTTTTATCTCTGTGACGATATTTCCATAACCTGCATTTGATAATTCTTTTTGATATTGATCACGAGAGCATTCAATTTTTTTGTGCATCTCATCGTTATCATAAAAAATGATCGATCTATACTGACTGCCCACATCATTTCCTTGTCTCATGAATTGAGTGGGGTCATGCCCTTCCCAAAACACTGAGAGCAAAGAATCCAAACTGGTAAAATCAGTATCATAGACAACAAGAACCATTTCAGCATGGTCAGTGGTTCCAGAGCAAATCTCTCGATATGTTGGATCAATTGTTTTTCCAGCCGCGTATCCAACACTCGTTGAATAAACACCTTTCTGTTGCCAAAACATTCTTTCTGCTCCCCAGAAGCAGCCCATACCCACAACCAACCTATGATGATTATCCGGATATGGTGGTTTGACTTTATTTCCATTAACGAAATGATTTTCAGCAATTTTTAACATTAAGAAATCCACCCCTTATATTAAATGAGAATAATTATGTTAAATTAATCTTAAATAATTTATTCGTATAAAACTTGGATTCTGGCTTTAAAAATATCTATATCAAGCTTTTACTGATAATACTGTTTATCTTTAATGGTATTGGTCTGGCTTTTTCGCAAGAGAATCAGAATCTAGAAAAAGCAGAATTAAGAAATAAATATCAAAATGAGTTTATTGAGCTATATGATCAAAAACTCTATCTTCAAAGCCTAAGGCCTGCAAAGGAGATTGTCACCCTTACCAAAGAAATCTTTGGAGAAAGCAGCTACCGACTCATAACTCCACTAAATAATCTAGGGAGTGCTTACTATATGGTTGAAGAATATGAGTTGGCTCAAGAAATATTCAAAGAATGTATTCAGCTTATTGAACTCAATAGAAACATTATCTCACCTGAGCTGAGTTCACCTCTATTTGGAATTGCGCTTACACTCAACCAATTTGGACAATATGAAGATGCCATAAAGATTCTTGATAGAGCCCTTAGAATCAATCACGTCAATAATGGTCTTTATAATCCTGATCAAATTAAAATTCATGACAGCCTTACCGAAAGTTATGTTGGTGTTAGAGATGTAGAAAAAGCCAATCATCATCAATCCTTCCAAGTCTTCATCAGTAAGAAATATTACGGGATAGATAATCCAATCGTAGATGAATCGCTTAATAAATTGGCGAAGTGGTATAAACGAACTGGCCAAGTATATTCAGAGAGGGAAATTCACAGAGAGCTTCTTAGTCGTCAAGAATCTAGGGCAGATCGTGATACAGCATCATTGGTTGAAACATATAAAAATCTATCTTTTTCTCATAGAAGAGAAGGAATAGATTTGTTTCAAAGTGTTGCCCCGCTGAAAGATGCAATCGAATCAATCGATCTCATGGAAAGTCCAGATTTAAACCTTAAGTTTGAGGTACTTCTTGATCTGGGAGATACATATATCAGTTATGGAAGAATACAATCTGCCAGAAAAGCTTATTTAGAGTGTTGGATGCTCATCAATGATGATCAGACAATGAAAGAAACCATTGAAGATAGATTTTCTAAACCAGTTCGTGTCAGAAATGTTCAGATACCAAAAACTTATCCGCTACCACCAATTGGTGAAGAGATAGGAAAAACCATACCTGGCTTGATCTCCTTAAAATATGATGTAGATTCAAATGGTCAAACCATGAATATAGAAGTTATAGAGTCAGCCCCTGAGGGCATCATTGATCAAGAAGCGATTAAGGTCATAAATAGGGTTATTTATAGGCCTAGATATATTGATGCAGAGCCTCAGTTGACTGAGGGACTTAATATTCGTCATGAATACAATGTTCGCCTATCAGATATTGAAGATGAAGAAATCCAAGATACTGATACTGAGGCAATAGAAGATTCTTCTGATGCACCTTTAGAAAATCCAATCGGTTAAAAACCCTCAGACTGTTTTCGGTTGATCAAACTTCTGGTGAAATAAAATACTGATAAAAACAACAGGCTTATTACCCCCATTGCCCATCCGAATGCACTGTTTCCAAAAATATCCATAGCTCTACCAATAATTGGTGGGCCCAATATTTCTCCGATTGATAAAAAGAAAATAAAACTCGCATTAGCTGAGACAAGAACCTGGCCTTTATATTGTTCTCCAAGCATAGTTAATCCCAGAACGTAAAATCCCATTGTCACACCACCCAGCAGGAATAATAATAAGAACCGTAGCATTGGGAGGTGGAAGAATACTGGGATTAGAAACAAGACGAAGATTGCAATGATGGTTAGTAAAATCATTAACTTTCTCTTGTCATACTTATCTGCCAACCACCCAATCAATAATGGAAGCATCAATTCACCTGTTGCCAACCATGCCACTGTTCTTGATGCCGCTGTGTAGTCTTCATTGACATATGGCAATGCAAAAACTGGTAATAATCCTGCGCTAGCAGCATAGAGAAATCCCATCATCCAGCTTGAGCCCATAAGTATGGGTGAAGAAAAAAGATATTTTGAAAACGAGATATTCATAGGAGCTTCAAAATCTCCTATGTCTTTCATTGACCATAAAGGTAGTGCGACCACTATTGCCAGCGAAGCAGAAATATAAAATCCTCCAAATGTTTCAACTGATGTAAATGACATGATCAAAACACCAACTATGAATCCAAGCGAAAGGAGACT
>DMGO01000074.1:0-4055 GCA_003449795.1 Gammaproteobacteria bacterium
CGCCTTGATCACCAATCATAATGTTGCAATTGTTGCATAGTATTCCTCTATTTATTCCAGAAATATGATCATGGTCGATAAATAAACGAAAAACTCTGTCGCTGCCACCAACATCAGTAGTTTTACATATTGCACATCCACCGCCCTGTTTATTTAATTGTTCATAATATTGGTCAGCAGTAACATTAAAAGTTCTAATAATGTGGCCCTCCCATCCCAACTCTGCGTCACATTTGCGACAAATATGGGAGAAGTAATATTTCCCGTTACTATGTTTCCTTCGTACAAAGTTTTCTTGATTGATTGGTATCCATTCTCCTTTGCAGCCAGTAAATTTTTTTATTCGTTCAGTGGAAACGCATGGCTTTGTATTTGTTCTTTTTATTTTTCGTTTTTCAGCAGGGGTATAGGCACGATTTCGCTGTGGTCTACAATCAATACATTGTATGGCTCGGGCTGACTCAAATGGCTTTCCACAAGCTTCGCATTTTCTTTTTGTTGGGGTCGCCCATACTTCTCTATAGAAACCAGTAGATTTATCTATTACTGCTGTGTAACCAGCAAATAACCTCCCGTCTTGGGGGTATTTCTTTCCACATTCAGCTTTACTTATCGGTCTAGAGTCATCAGGTATAAACTTCATGTTAGTATCTGGGTTTAATCGCTGCTTGCCTTCTGAAACCCCATCCCATTTTAATTCCCTACATTTGCCACAGCGATAGAGTTTTTTGTTTCCTGTTTCAAAAGTGTCACCGCAATATGTGCATATCTTCTCTATTGCTTCTGAAAAAACTAGCTTTAAATCACCATTCGGATAGGGTTTTTTGTTTTTACAATACCTTACAAACAGCATTTTTTTTCCATCAGTTAAGGAGTTCTTTTGTAGCTTAAATCCATCTGGAAATGGATTTATTGGCTTAGGATCGCCTTCAACAAATTCTTTACCAGTATCAGGATTGACCTTTTTAGTACCTTGGTATGCCATTTCTAAACAATACTCAAATGATCTTTGTTGTCAATTGATCAGGTTTATATCAGATATAGATCAAACAATGCTTCTGAAGGCTGAAATAGAGTCTATTTGGCTCTATTACGGAACTCAAAAATATTAATAATACCTGCCTACTAGAAGGCACTTCATTTACTTTAAAAGTTTCTCAATAAAGAGTATAAAAATAAGTATGGAAATATTTATATTCATCATTCTTGTGGTAGTGGGTTACTTAATCTATGCAAGTGTAAAACCTTCAGAACCATTTCTAAGAAAAGACATAGAGCCTGTCGATGAACCGATACCATTAAGCGAAGGCAAAAAGATTCTCAGGGAGTTTTTGAAAACAAATCCTAAAATGATTACTAAAGGCAGAGATTGGTCTAAATCTGAAATCAATCAATTTATCAGGGATGAGGTTGAGAGCTTTACATATCAATTTAAGGATGAAATTGACCTTTGGAAAGACGAAATGAATGATTTAAAAACTTATCTTAAAGAGGATGAATTAGATGATGAAGAAGCAGAGGACTATAAGAATCAAATCGAAGGACTCAAAGCAAAACTGAAAAGAAAGGACTGTGCTAATGAACTGCTATGGCTATTGAATCATCTCAATGGTCTTGATAGAAAAACAAATGCAGAGTTAAGAGATAAGAACTACATAAAAGACGGATAACCATATCAGGTTTACCTTTGAAATTTGGCAAAAAATGTAGAGGACTTATATATATACCCGTATACCCACCAGTGGTCTCCTACATACCCCTAAAATAAAGGCTTTCAGAGGAGGCAGATGCCACAATGTTTTCTGTAGAAATGTGAAAGACAATGTAGACCATGTGTAGAAAATTACAATCAACACCTAAAAAAATTAAGAAAATTGAATCCCTCAATAGCCAATTGAGTGTTAATTAAAATAAAAAATTTGATTTAAATCATAGTAATCAGCACTGATAAGCTGAGGGTTATAGGTTCGAGTCCTATCGGGCGCGCCAGAATTCTTTCTTTGTAAAAAAATCAAGATACCGCTTGATTATCTTCCCACAAACAATACTATTGATTCTCGAAATAACTTAACTGGATAAAAAAACATGGCAACAGGAAAAGTAAAATGGTTTAACCCAACAAAAGGTTATGGATTCATCAAACCAGACGATGGTGGTGAAGACCTTTTTGTTCATCATTCATCAATTCAAGGTGAAGGTTATAAATCATTAAAAGAAGATCAAAGTGTTACTTTTGATGTTGAAGATGGCGAAAAAGGCCCTCAAGCAACAAACGTAAGTTAAGTTTTCCATTAATCTTGATTTAATATCAGCTTAACGGCTGAGGAATAGCATTTGTCTCCTATCAGGTCTATAAAACTTCTGATATTCTTATTTGAATGAAAATTCTAATAATCTTATTGCTGGTATTCAGTACTAGCGCATTAGCCGAAAAGAAACCGAATATTGTATTGGTCCTAATGGACAACTTCGGCTATGGGGAAGTTGGAGTCTATGGTGGCGGTGAACTAAGAGGTGCTCCAACTCCAAATATTGACAGCATCGCTGCAGAAGGATTTCAACTGACAAATTATAATGTTGAAGCGGAGTGTACACCCTCTAGATCTGCGCTTATGACCGGTCGATATGGAATAAGGACAAGGCAGAGACCTGATCAACCACCAAGAGGGGTATGGTATGGCATTACAAAGTGGGAGATTACACTCGCTGAGATGCTGACCGATGAAGGCTACAGTACTGGGATGTTCGGCAAGTGGCATCTTGGAGATACTGAAGGCAGATATCCAACGGATCAGGGATTTGATGAGTGGAATGGAATCCCAAGGTCTTCAGACAGGGCATTTTGGCCAGACAGTAATAGTTTTCAGTCTGACGCACACCCAGATATGAAGTTCGCACATGTTATGTCATCGTTCCGAGGTCAGAAACCAGAACAATTGGAAGTATTTGATCGAGCTAAGAGAGCAACCATTGACAGAGAGATTACCGATCATGCAATCGATTTCATTAAAAGGAAGGCGAATTCGGAAAAGCCATTTTTTGCATACCTTCCTTATACACAAACTCATGAACCTGTCGATCCTCATCCTGATTTTTATGGCAAGACTGGAAATGGAAGTTTTGCAGATGTTCTAGCACAGACAGATGTTTATATTGGAGAGTTACTCAATACAATCGAAGAGCTCGGACTTAAAGAAGACACCATATTTATTTTTACTTCTGACAATGGAAGAGAAGGCGTTCCAAGATCATTCGGTTTTACTGGGCCTTGGAGAAGCGGAATGTTTTCACCATATGAAGGTTCACTGAGAGTGCCTTTTTTAATTCGTTGGCCAGGGAAAATTCCACAGAAGCAAGTCTCAAATGAGATCGTACACCAGATTGATATCTTTCCAACAATAGCAAGTTTTATTGGTGCTGAGATTCCAACTGATCGAGTCATAGATGGCGTTGATCAATCTGACTTCTTTATGGGTAAAACAAGTAAATCAGCTAGAGAGTCTCTTGTTATATACATTGGTAATGAGTTATTTGGGGCCAAGTGGAGAAATTGGAAGATACTTCTCAAGGAGTTAGACGAAGATGGTTACGGTATAAAAGAGATGGCCTATCCATCAGTATACAATCTCATTGTAGATCCGAAAGAAGAAGTGCCAGAGCTCAATTATCTCAATGATACTTGGGTCGACTTTCCTCTTTATCAAGTGCTTGAAGATCATGAGTGGTCAATAGAAAACGACTCTGGTTCACCAGGCCCATAATTCATAAATTCATAAGAAGATCATGACAGAAAAAAAGGGGATAGCATTAGCATTGGAAGATTGGAAAATCTTATTTGAGGATGATTGGAAATCTCTCATTATTGCTCTTTATATGGTCTTAGTTGGTTATGGTGTGCTGGTTGGAATACCTGTTATCAGCACGGCTTGGGTTACAAAGCTGGGTTTCACAGAAGTTGAGGTGGGTAGAGTTGCCGGAATGGATTTGGGTGGCCTTGCCGCGGGATCAGTTTTTACTGCATGGATCATTCAAAAAGTTAATAGAAGAATACTGGT
>DMGO01000074.1:4139-4280 GCA_003449795.1 Gammaproteobacteria bacterium
TTAGCATTGGAAGATTGGAAAATCCTATTTGAGGATGATTGGAAATCACTGATCATCGCTCTTTATATGGTTCTAGTTGGCTATGGCGTTCTGGTTGGAATACCTGTCATCAGCACAGCTTGGGTTACAAAGCTGGGTTTC
>DMGO01000139.1:0-3904 GCA_003449795.1 Gammaproteobacteria bacterium
ACTGGCTCTGCTACAGCAAAATCTCTCAGTGATATGGGAGAAAAATTTAGAGTGTTGATAAGAAACGAGGCAAAGAAACAAGAGCTAGAATCTCTAGGCGCTGAAGTAATCATTGGATCAATTGAAAATGTTGAGGCAGTTGAACAATCAATGGATGGAATTGATACGGTACTGATATTGCTTCCAAATTCAGAGGGTCAACTCAAATTAGAAAAACAACTCGTCGACTCTGCTAAACAATCGGGCGCTAAGAAAATTGTAAAAATGTCTTCGATTGAAGCAACACCCGATGCAACGAGTCCTATTCCAAAATTACATCTTGAGTCAGAGGAATATATTAAGCAGTCCGGTTTGAGCTGGACCATGGTTAAACCCAATTTCTACATGCAAAACTTACTTGCATCAGCTGGAACAATAAAAGATCAGGGGAAAATATTTCTGCCGATGGGTGAAGGTAAGACCGGAATGATAGACACAACTGATGTGGGAAAAGTTCTAGCTAAAGTTCTTTCTGAAGATGGGCATGAATCGATGAACCACGAAATAACTGGGCCTGAGATCTTATCTTTTTATGAGGTTGCTGAAATCTTTAGCCAAGTTCTTGGCACAGAAGTAGATTATGTAGACGTTCCCTTGGCCGCATATAAAGAAACACTGGGTCAGTTTTTAACAAATCAATGGCATCTGGATGCAGTCATTGATCTATTTAAAGGTATTGCTGAAGGTGGTATTGAGGAAAAAACAGACACATTCAATGCTCTTATGGGAGATGCGCCGAAGTCACTTGCTCAATTTGTAACAGAAAACTCATTCATCTTTAAAGCCTGACTATTGTTCCTTCCAGCCTTTTTTGACAATTAAAAGTGAGCATGCAATCGAAGGTATGCCAAGCAATGCTGAATAAATAAAGAGGGTGGACCAACCACTGCTCTCGATGATTTGTCCAGAGAATCCGCTGAGTGTAATTCCGGGCAAAAACATAACGGATGTAAAGAGAGCATATTGACTGGCAGTAAAATATCTACTTGTTAGGCTTGATAAGAATGCTATGAAAACTGTACCCGAGAATCCCAATGCAAAGTTATCTGCACTTATTGTTAAAACCAAAGCAGGTAGGCTGGGGCCTGCATTATTCAAAAATAAGAAAAACAGGTTGGTGACCGTCAATAGGATGCTGCTAACAATCAGTAACTTACTAATTCCAAAACGAGCCACAGTCAGTCCGCCGATGAATGCGCCAATGATGGTTATGGTAAACCCAAAAACTTTTGTCACTGTTGCAATCTCAGAAAGATTAAACCCAAGATCTGCATAGAATGGATTTGCAGCAATCCCGATGATTAAGTCACTGACTCGATATATTGCTATAAACATAAGAAGAAAGAGAGACCAATAACCGTTCCTTTTAAAAAATTCAGCGAAGGGTTCTATTAGAGTCTTTTTCAACCATCCAGAATTATTATTTTTCTCGAAGGGTTTTGTTGATTCTGGAATCATGATTACTGTCATGATACCAACCAACATGAACATAGACATGATCTGATACGTTAATTTCCAATCATAAAAACTGGCGAGATATAAAGCTCCAGCGCCAGAGGTCAATGCTGAGATTCTATATCCAAGTTGATAACTAGCACCCAGAACTGCTTGAAATTTACTTTCAGCTATCTCAATTCTATATGCGTCAATTGCAACATCCTGGGATGCCGATGCAAATGCGACGATTATAGACATATATGCCAAAAAAATAAGATCACTCTCTGGCTGCAGAAAGGACATATAAATCAGTCCAACCAGGATGATTGCTTGTGTAAGAAGCATCCACGATCTTCTTTGCCCGATTAAGCTTGTAAGCCCAGGCAATCTTAATCGATCAAGCATGGGGGCCCATAAAAACTTAATGGCATAAATAATCCCAACCCATCCAAACATTGTAATCTCAGAAATGCTTACCTCTGCAGAAGCAAGCCAAAGCGTCAGTGTTGCAAACAAAAGTGGGTGGGGCAGGCCTGCTGAAAATCCTAAAAAAACCATTCTGATAGACTCAGAACTGGTATAGATACCCAACCCTTTTTCGCTGTATTCTGAGAGCGCTCTATTCATAATCAATAATCAATGGAGCATGATCTGAAAACCTTTCCTTTTTATAAATTGAAGATCTAAGCGGTGCTTTAGGAAAAAACTTATTGTAAAACTGATAGTCAATCCTCCAGCCTACATTGTTATTATAGGCATTCCCCCTGTTAGACCACCAAGTATATTCTTCTGGCTTGGTGTTTATTGACCTGAATGCATCTGTGCATCCATGCTCGTCAATAATTTTATCCAACCAAGCCCTTTCTTCAGGCAAGCATCCAGAGTTCTTTTGGTTTGATTTCCAGTTCTTAATGTCAATCTCTTTGTGAACGATATTAATATCGCCGCAAAATATAAATGCAGTTTTTGATTGATTATATTGAGCTATTTTCTTTTCAAAGAGATCTAAAAAGCGACATTTAGCCTCTTGTCTTATATCGCCTGAAGACCCAGATGGAAAATATGCTGAGGCAATTTTAAATTCCTTGAGCGAGCACTCAATATAGCGGCCTTCCTGGTCAAACTCTTCTGATTCCATTGTTTCAATAAGACTTTCTGGCTTTTCCTTTGTAAAGATAGCAACGCCGCTATAGCCCTTCTTAACCGCTTGATTGTGAAAACAGTGGTAGCCATTTGGCCAATACTCATCCCCTTGGATATCATCTAATTGGGCCCTGACCTCTTGAAGACAAACAATATCGGCATTTTCTTCGCTGAGCCAATTAAACAGGCCTTTTTTATTTGCTGCTCTGATGCCGTTGACATTTAAGGTAATAATCTTTATCTCTTTTTCTCCAACTTGAATGCTTATCTTCATTATCGGGTCATTCTGTGAGATGCTTAGCAGAATACAAGTCTTAGTTTAACGTTAATGGAAAACTACAAACAGAACTTTATACAACTGGCGATTCAAATTGGCGCTCTCAAATTTGGAGAGTTTGAGCTTAAATCTGGAAGAGTCAGCCCATATTTTTTTAATATGGGTCTTTTCTCAACAGGCAAAGCCTTAAAAAATATCGGTGACTTTTATGCTGCTGCCCTAGAGGGGAGCAATATTGACTATGACATGCTTTTTGGCCCTGCTTATAAAGGGATTCCTCTTGTATCAGTCTTAAGTTCAAGTCTCTTTGTCAACCATGAAAAGAATGTTCCCTTTGTCTACAACCGAAAAGAGAAAAAAGATCACGGGGAGGGCGGACAGATAGTTGGCCCCTCATTGTCTGGCAAAGTGGTCATCGTTGATGATGTAATCACTGCTGGAACCGCAATTAAAGAGGCTTCAAAGATGATCACTCAAGCGGGTGCCGAAATCTCAGGAATACTTATAGCGCTTGATAGACTAGAAAAAGGTGGGGGAGATTTATCAGCGGTTGAAGAGGTTTCAGCAGAGCTTGGTGTGCCGGTGATTTCCATTGTCAACCTGGATCAGATTCTCACATTTGTAAAAAATAGTCCCAGTGAACTTGAGGCTTATGTTGAAAAAATAGAGGCCTATAGAGAAAAATACGGCGCTTGATTTATATCAACCCTCGCCAGTATGCCCAAATCCACCTTCTCCGCGATCTGATTCTTCAAAGGACTCCACCAAATTAAAATTGACCTGTTGAATTGGCAAAAAAACCATTTGAGCCAATCGCATACCAGGCTCAATCACACAATTTTCTTTTCCTCTGTTCCAGCATGAGATAAAGACTTGTCCTTGGTAGTCAGAGTCAATCAAGCCGACTAAATTTCCTAAAACAAGGCCCTTCTTGTGGCCAAGCCCAGAACGGGGTAGCAAAACAGCTGCCAGAGACGAATCTCTTATATAGACTGCAATACCGCTTGG
>DMGO01000139.1:4298-4601 GCA_003449795.1 Gammaproteobacteria bacterium
CCAGCGGAGCCTGATGTTTGGTAATCTGGCATATCAAAAGTATCGCCGATTCTTTTGTCCAGAACCTTTAGATCAATAATTTTTTTATTAGGACTATCTTGCATAACATTAGTTTAATTCTTTTTAAGAATATGTGTTACCAAACTGATATTAAAATTGTCTATAAATACTTGCTAACTGTCTGTGCTATTGGTATAAAAGCCGTCCTGAATTAAAAATAAATCAGTACCTAAGAGGTGAAACAAAAATGGCAAGAGTGTGTCAAGTAACGGGCAAAAAAACAAAAAGTGGGAATAATGTCTC
>DMGO01000096.1:0-15606 GCA_003449795.1 Gammaproteobacteria bacterium
AACCAGATTTAGCAGGCCCATAAATAGGATGTTTGCTCAATGGTTTGGATGCATGAATGTCTACCATATTCACAATTGAGCCTCTGGTTTCTCTTAGATGCTTAGCTGCATGCTTACAAAGGAACATTGGTGCTTTGAGGTTTGTTCCAATCAAACTATCCCAGTCATCATGCGTGATATCGTCAATTGGTGTGGGATAAAATGTTGATGCATTATTGATAAGTACATCCAATCGACCCGTTTTACTTAGCACGTCAGGAATTAATCCCTCTACCGCATCATCTGAAGTCAAATTGGCACCAAAGATCAAGGTTGAGTTCGCTCTAATTTCATTGAGCTCATTAGAGAGTGATTCTGCATCCTGATTTGAGCTATTGTAATGGACAGCTAAATTCATTCCTCTTGCGTGTAGTGTTCTGGCAACTTCTGCACCTATCCTTTTTGCTCCTCCAGTGATCAGCACCCATTTATTATCTTGTTTATTCATCACTCTATTTTAATTCAAAAGTTATATGATGGATAATTAAAAAAAATAGCCATGGTCACTGCATAGAATGAATGCTGAAATCGAACAAACATTAATGCTCAAGCAACTTCTAAAGAATAGAATTGAACAGACTGATGGCTGGATCCCATTTGATCTATTTTTTAATACCGTAATGTATGAACCTGGATTGGGTTATTATTCTTCCGGATCACACAAAATAGGTGAGGGCGGAGACTTCACAACAGCACCTGAGATCTCAAAATATTTCTCGAAAGCAATTGCTAGACAGACCAATCGATTGCTAACAATGCATAATGAGCCTTCTGTTATTGAGGTGGGAGCTGGAACAGGGACATTTGCATTTGAGTATCTAAAAGAATTAGAAGATACAGGTGTTGAGATAAATCGATACTATATTTTAGAAATAAGCGCAGATTTGAAAGACAGGCAAATGCAGTTGATTTCTGGTTTGCCAAAAAACATTAGAGACAAGGTCACTTGGCTTGAGTCTCTTGAAATGGATCCAGTCGATGGAATATTAATTGCGAATGAAGTGATTGATGCTCTGCCATTTAAGCGTTTCATCATAGAAAATGAGCAGATTTATGAGTTGGGCATAACACACACAGACGGTGAACTTGAAGAAGTGACAAGAAAAAGCAGTAAGAGATTGATAGATGCAATTGGATTGATTTCAAGTGAAATTGATCAAAAATTTGAAGAAGGTTTTACTTCTGAGATTCGATTGGATTTTCAAAAGTGGTTCAGGGGGATTTCATCACTCATAAACAGGGGTTCGATGATCTTCATAGACTATGGGTATGTAAGGAGTGATTTCTATAGAGCCGATAGGTCAAAAGGGAATATGATTTGTCATTATCAGAATCAAGTTATCGAGGATCCATTGCAGAACTTAGGCTATCAAGACATTTCTGCATCAGTGGATTTTACTCAGTTGGCAGATACCGCCATTGAAGAAGGACTTTTTATTGACCTTTTTACATCACAGGGGATATTTCTGCTCAATGAAGAATCATTAAACATTATAGATGATATCGATTCTAGTGAGTTACGCATTAATGAAATACAAAAACTTAAACAACTCATTATGCCGAATCAAATGGGCGATGTTTTTAAATGCATGATACTCGGCAAGGGGATTTCAAAAGACAATTTTGAAGAATTAACCCAACTAACACATACTCTTTAATAACTGATGGATCTGATACAGTCATTAATTTTAGCAATTATCCAAGGGCTAACGGAGTTCTTGCCCGTTTCTAGTTCTGCTCATTTAATATTGATATCCAAAATAGTTGGATGGAATGATCAAGGCCTATTATTTGATATCGTATTACATTTCGGAACACTTTTGGCAGTCCTTATATACTTCAAAGACGACCTTTATCAAATGATTGAGGATCCGATTAGAAATCGAGGAAAGAACATCATGCAATCCGATCTAATGATCTTGGTCATTGCTACAATGCCAGTTGTCATAGCCGGCGGGATTTTTAATGATTGGATTGAGTCTAACCTGAGATCATCTAATGTCATAGCATCGACCAGCATCATCTTTGGATTGCTTTTACTTGCGTCAGACAGAGTTAGCTCTGGTGGAAAGAATTTAACACTTCAAATTGGATTGCTTATTGGCCTCGCCCAAATTCTTGCTCTGATTCCAGGTGTGTCTCGATCAGGTATAACCATTACCATGGGCTTATTTATGGGACTTGGAAGGGTTGAATCTTCAAAGTTTTCTTTCTTGTTAGCAATCCCAGTCATCTTTGCTTCATCAGTGCTGCAAATATATGACTTATATTTAGTTGGTTTTTCAGATGTCAATTATACTCATCTGCTCTCAGGTTTAACCCTCTCCTTTGTGATCGCATACTATACGATTCATTGGTTTTTGGCTTTTGTAATGAGAATAGGCATGCTTCCTTTTGTTCTCTATAGGTTGGCCCTCGGATCAGCAATCTTTATGCTTCTGTAAAAAACCTAAAAGTAAGGATCATGACTGAATCGAATAAAAAAACATATTATATCTGGGGCGAATTTCCCCATATAGATTTTACCTCGCTCAATAGGCTTCAGAAGAGAGTCAATAATTTGTTTAATGGCCCTGATTTTATAGTTCATTTGACATTATCAGGCCCCTTTTATGATTTAGATGAGGCAACCATAGGCGGAATAGAGGACTTGGCTGTGACCAATAAAATGATTCAGATGACAACAAATGGATATGGAATCGAAGACAATATTTTTCAATCATTTTATGTCCAGATCCAAATGTCATCTGAGCTGATTAACCTTAAAGGAAGATTAGATGATCTTTTGAACATAACACCCAAAGACTTCAATCCTCACATCAGTCTTTTTTATGGAAATATAAGGAAAACCCTAAAACAAGAAGTAATCAGTAAGTTGGATACTCCTCCAGAAGTCATCACCTTGGATAGAATATCAATCGTGGAAATTATTGATGATGTTGAATCTTGGGAAGTGCTTTACACATACCCATTGATTCAAAAACCGAATGCGAAATTAACTTTGGGAAGACCCGTATAAGTCTTATAAGACTATTTCAATCTAGAATTGATCTTTTGAATTCTTAACGCATCAAGTTTACCCTTGATTGCATCACCTTCTAGTCCTTCGAATGAATCCTTGTCATAGCCAATTTCTTTACAAGAATCAAAAGCATCCACGATCATTCTTATTTTTACTTTGAGATCAGCTTCATCAGCAAGTTTATGAAATTCCATGATAAGCATGAAGTCATCAGGATTTCTAAATGCATCAGTTGCTTGAATAATTTCATAAATATCATTCGCAGAAATATTTCCTCTTGATTCATTTAAGATTTTTGTAGTTCTTAGAGCAGATTTAGCAAATGACTTATATGAGTTTGGAAACTTGATTCGAATCTGTATCTCATCCAAATGTTCAGCCAAATTTCCATCTGTCAAAGTATCTAAAGCACAGAATATTGATGCCATTTTTAATTCAGGTGATGCATTTTTATATGCTCTCAGTGAGGAATTATCAATGACTTGGTCAATGCCATTTAGGTCAGGATAAATATCATTAATGGCATTGAAGTCAGATAGGATTTTAAAATATAGATCAAAGGATTCTGTGTGAAGCGCTTTCTCAGTTTCTAACCAGACTCTTTCAGGGACCAAGTAATCCAATTCACCGCTGTTTACTATTTCACTGATCAATTCCTTTGTTTCATCAGCAATGCTGAATCCAAATGAGTTCAGCTTAGACATAAATCTAGCTACTCTGAGAACCCTGAGGGGATCATCTCTAAAGGCAACTGAGACATGCCTTAAGACTCTATTTTCTAGATCGGCTATGCCATTATAAGGGTCAAGGACATTACCCATGTCATCTTCAGCAATTGCGTTAATAGTCAAATCACGCCTTAAAAGATCTTCTTCTAATGTAATATCTGGTCCTGCATCGAAATCAAAGCCATGATATCCATGCCCAGATTTGCTCTCTGTTCTTGCCAAAGCATATTCTTCTGAAGTCTTGGGGTCGATATAGACAGGGAAAGATTTACCAACTTTAACAAAGCCCTTAGACTCCATTTCTTCAGGAGAAGACCCAACGACAACCCAGTCTTGCTCGAATGGAGCAGGCAGTCCAAGCAGGCGATCTCTGATGGCGCCTCCAACTAAATAAATTTGCATACTGTGCCGTTCAGTTGAGAAATATTATCCTTATTTTCTCATTTGAATGATCAATTGACGACCATTTCTTTTTACTCTTAAAATCAGGATATCTTTGTTTTGAGTTACAGACTTAAATTCTTCGAGATTCCCAATTTCCATATTACCCACCGCCCATATGATATCTCCGGCCTTTAGTCTAGCCCTATCAGCATTACTATTGGGCTCAATAGAAAGGATAATAACGCCCATTGATTTTCCAAACATTGAGTCTGAGTCTTCTATGTTATCAGACAATTCAGCACCAGCTAGGAGTGAATTTATTTCATCTGCTTGTACAGTTCGTTCAACAGCTATTTCACCAAGTTTTGCATTCTTTATGATTTCACGATTATTTCGGATGATTTCAATTTTTACTCTTTCACCACTTCTTTTTAGACCAATTGCATTTCTCAAGTCATTGACGTTCTCTATATCTTTATCATCCACTTTTATAATGACATCACCAGGTTCAAGACCAGCATCTTCAGCAGCTGAGTCTGGCGATACCTCTTGAATCAGTGCGCCTTTGTCAATATCAAGGCCAAGTTGCTCTGCAACATCTTCTGATAAGTCGCTTATAATGACGCCAAGCAACCCCCTTTTTACAGATCCGAAGTCTATGATCTGGCTTGTTATATTTTTTACAGTGCTTACAGGTATAGCAAAACCTATTCCAATATTCCCGCCACCACGCGTGAATATAGAACTAGGTATTCCAATTAATTTACCCTCAAGATTAATTAGTGCACCTCCAGAGTTACCAGGATTGATTGCTGCATCTGTCTGAATCATTTCCCCAAAACCATCAGCTGTCATTTGAGGTCTACCCAATGCGCTGATTATTCCAGAGGTAACAGTTTGGCTTAATCCAAATGGCGCACCAATTGCAACAACTGAGTCTCCGACTCGAACTGAGTCTGAGTCTCCTAGGGCTATTTCTGGAAGCTTTTCGTCACTATCAATCTTTATTAATGCTAAATCAGTGCCTTTATCAGCCCCAAGTATTTCCGCATCATATTCGTTACCATCTTTGGTAAATACTTTAATCTCATCCGCGCGATCTATAACGTGAGCATTGGTAATAATATATCCAAGTACCCCATCAACAATGACTCCTGAGCCACCACCACCAAATTCTCTTTCACGAGGCATTTGTGGTTGACCAAAGAACCTTTCAAAAAATGGATCGTCAAAGAAAGGATTTGGTTGTGATTGCATTGTTCCTCTGATTGCAATCCTCACAACTGCTGGAGAAGTTTCTTCAATTAAGTCAGGAAGAGAGTTCTTTTGCGTCTGAATTTTAATTGTAGCCATAGCGTTACTGAGGGCTTTCTCTCCAACCTCAAGTGCTTCACTAATGGCTTTTAAGACCATTTCTTTGCCTTCCTCACTGCTGATTTCTTTGTCAATTTCTATATGAATATCATGCTCGACGATATGATGTTCGTCTTCCATATCGTGGCTCTGTGCAGTTGTAAATATCAATGCGAAAAGAATCGCTGTAATCATGAGAAATTTATTCGTATTTTTGTCCATTTTTTAAATAGCTTTTTTAAATTTAAATGAAGATGTTATCTGATCATAATCAATGATCAAGATGCTATTCACATTATTCATAATTTTTTCTCAATTGGATTTATGCATAGTAGAAATCAATATTGTTAATAAAATGTTAATAAATTCTTAATTGACTCTTAATATCATGAACACAATATATTGTGTTACTTGCTTTGTAACAATATGTGACATTTTTTATTAAAAATGTTTATTTATAGTTTGGATAAAACTTATATAAATATATGATATATATGGTAAAAACAACAAAAAAAAACAAAATCGAAAAATCTTGACAACCAGCAAAAATTGGCAATAATCTAATATTGTCTATACACAATATGTTGTGTGATCAAAATACTAGAATTAACACATGTAGGACTCAAAAATTAAGTCAGGGAAAAGAATGTCTACAGCAAAAAAAACAGATGGCCTTAAAACTTTTGATATCGATCATCAGGAGGCATCAGTTGATATATGGGATAAAAAATATCGATTAAAAGATTATGATGCCAATCCAGTTGATGTAACAATCGATGATACTTTCAAGCGCGTTGCAAAAGCGCTTTCAGAAGTTGAAGAAACGGATAAAAAAGATCAATGCTATGAGGAGTTTCTCTGGGCTTTGAGATCTGGCGCAATTCCTGCAGGAAGAATTATGTCTAATGCAGGTTCCATGGAATACAAGCCAGCAACATCAACTATCAATTGTACAGTTTCGGGATCAATTCAAGATTCTATGTCAGGTATTTTAGATAAAGTCACAGAAGCTGGGTTGACTCTTAAAGCTGGTTGTGGGATCGGTTATGAGTTCTCAACACTTCGTCCAAAAGGTGCTTATGTTACTGGAGCAGGCGCATTCACATCAGGCCCTTTATCATTTATGGATATTTACGATAAAACATGCTTTACGGTTTCCTCTGCAGGAGGAAGAAGGGGTGCTCAAATGGCAACGTTTGATGTCAGTCATCCTGACGTAGAGGAATTCATTAAAGTGAAAAGAGAGGACGGTAGGCTTCGTCAGTTTAATTTATCGCTATTAATTACTAACGAGTTTATTGAAGCTGTTAAAGGAGACGAAGATTGGCCACTTGTTTTCCCATTAGATCCAAGTTTGCCGGAAGCAAAAGAAATTGATTTGAATGATTCAAATAAAGTCATTTGGAAAGACTGGGTTAAAACAGAAGGTTACCTTACCAATGACGAAGGACAAGTAGCATGCAAAGTTTATAAAACAATCCCTGCAAGAAAATTATGGGATCTTATTATGGCATCGACCTATGACTATGCTGAACCAGGATTTATTTTGATTGATAAAGTTAATGAAATGAATAATAACTGGTTTGATGAAAATATCAGAGCCACAAACCCCTGTGGTGAGCAACCATTGCCAGAATATGGTTCTTGCTTACTTGGTTCTGTTAATCTGACAAAATTTGTTAAAGATCCTTTCACCAATGATGCTGAGTTTGATTGGGAGACATTTAGAGAAGTGGTCAGAGTATTTACTCGCATGTTGGATAATGTTGTAGATATTAACGGACTGCCAATTGATCAACAACGAGATGAAATATATAGAAAACGACGACATGGGATGGGATTCTTAGGACTCGGATCTACAATGACAATGCTTACCGTGAAATATGGATCTGATGAATCTCTAGAATTTACTGAAAAGGTTAGCAGGGAATTAGCTGTTACAGGATGGAGGGCATCACTTGATTTATCAAAAGAAAAAGGACCAGCTCCAATCCTTAAAGAAGATTTCGATGTAACACATGAAATGCTAAGGAAACGTCCTGAAATGCTAGACGACGGATATGTAGTTGGAGACAAAGTCAAAGGCAGTGTTTTGCATGCAAAATATAGTCGTTACATGAAAAAAATTGGCCAAGAAGATCCTCAATTAATCGATGAGCTTGCAAAACAAGGCGCAAGATTCACTCATCATTCTTCAATCGCACCGACAGGAACAATATCACTTTCCATAGGGAATAATGTAAGCAACGGTATTGAACCCAGCTTTGCACATCACTATTTTAGGAATGTCATCAGAGAGAAAAAGAAAACAAAAGAGAAGGTAGATGTTTACTCTTTCGAGCTTCTCTCATATATAGACAAAATCAACCCAAAAGCCGACATCAATGCAGAGCAGGGCGCAGAAAATGCTTTGCCTGACTACTTTATTACTGCTGATGATATTACACCAAAACAACATGTTGATGTTCAGAGTGCTTCACAGGAATGGATTGATTCTTCTATCTCTAAAACTGCAAATGTACCAACTGATTTTCCGTTTGAAGAATTTAAAGATATCTATCTCTATGCTCATGAAAGGAATCTAAAGGGTTGTACAACATTCAGATTTAACCCAGAGGCTTTCCAAGGGGTACTTGTTAAAGAAAAAGATTTGGAACAGACAAAATATGTATTTGTTCTAGAAGATGGGCAAGAGGTTGAGGTTGCTGGAAATGAGGAAATTGAATATGACGGCGAGACTCACACAGCAGCGAATTTGTTTGATGCTCTGAAAGAGGGTTACTACGGGAAGTTCTAAGAATGGCTAAAGTCAAAATAGAAAATAAAATAGTTGGTTACAGAGTCAGTACAGAAGAAAAGCCTCAGGTTAATGAAACACCTGAACAAATAACACAGGAAGAACCAAATGTTGTCCGAATGCATGAGCGACTTGAAAGGCCAGAAATGCTTAGAGGAACAACTTATAAAATTAAACCACCAGTCTCAGATCATGCAATGTATATCACAATCAATGATATCGTCCTGAATCAGGACACAGAACATGAGAAATTCAGGCCATATGAGATCTTTATTAATTCAAAGAATCTTGATCATTACCAGTGGATTGTTGCATTGACTAGGGTTTTGTCTGCTGTATTCAGAAAAGGTGGAGATGTTGCATTTTTGGTAGAAGAGCTAAAAGCAGTTTTTGATCCAAAAGGTGGTTATTTTGCTGGCGAAGGGAAGTTTATGCCCTCAATTATTGCAGAGTTGGGTTATGTCATTGAAAGGCATTTCAAATATATAGGAATAATAGGCGAGCCAATTTTGGACGAGCATCAACAAAAGCTAATTGAAGAGAAAAGACAAGAATTTGAAAATCAAAGCAAGCAGCAAGATGCGTTTGTAAATACTGAATTCCCAGAAGGCTCGAAGCTATGCGGGCAATGCAATACTGTTGCAATGGTTCTCATGGATGGTTGTGAAACTTGCTTGAATTGTGGTTACTCAAAGTGCGGATAGAGAATAGAGTATAAAAATGAAGATGCCACTTTCAGAAATCATTGATCGATACACCATTACATTGCTCAAATCAGAGAGGACCGATGAGGATGTTTCTGAAGAACTAACTGCATATAAAAAAGAAATTCCAGATGGCGACACTGTTAATACATTCATAGATAGAATGTACGAAATCAATGGAAAAATATGGGATACAGAAGGGGACATCAGAAGAGGCGTAGATATGCCACTTGAAGAGGTGGGAAGGCTTGCATTAATTGTGAGAGACCTTAATCAGATCAGAAATGGCATCAAGGGCGAGATTGTCGATGAGTTTGCTGAAGGCTTCAAAGAAATTAAAGTTAATTATAGAAAAGTCGATTACGGAAGATCTGAATAATTAATCAGCAGATCCTTTTATTCCTCAATAAAAAACTAGTTTGGTAATCATTCAGCGATTATCATGGCATGATGCTCACTACTAAGATATCGCGCTTTTTCTACGATATATTCACGTATCTGGTGTCACCCTTATTGATCTTGCATTTGATTTTTAGATCAATATCTGATCAAAGATATATCGATAGAATTGGTGAGAGATTTGGATTTTATGAGAAAGAGAACAATCATGATTCGATTTGGATCCATGCTGTTTCGTATGGCGAGGTCAATGCAGCTCAATCACTGGTAAGATCATTATTGGAAGAGAATCCAGGCCATAAAATAATCTTCACATGTACGACACCAACTGGTTCGGCTTTAATAAAGGATTTATTCGATGATCATGTCAGCAGTGTTTATCTTCCATATGATTTGAAGGGTCCTGTAAAGAGATTTTTCAAATGGGCTAAACCAAAAATTGCAATCATCATTGAGACAGAAATTTGGCCAAATATTTATCATTATTGTGGTAAAAGAGAAATTCCTTTGATTCTAGCAAGTGCATGCATATCTGATGATTCAATGAAGAAGTACTCTATTCTTTTTGGATTATTCAAAGATAGTGTTTCTCAAGGCATAGTTGTTGCAGCTCAGTCCGACGAGGATGCTCAGAAATTTATATCATTAGGCGCAAAACAAGAGAGAACATTTGTTACTGGAAATTTGAAATTTGATACAGAGATCAATCTTAATTCATCCATAGAGATAGATTTGTTCAAAAATAAATTTATGGGTCAAAGGTTCTCTTGGACTGCTGGGAGTACACATGAAAGAGAAGAAATAGAAGCCATAAGAGCCCACAAGTCTATAAAAGATAAAATACCCAATGCTCTTTTAATTCTGGCCCCAAGAAAACCAGAAAGATTCCATGATGTTTCTAAAATTCTAGATCAAAGTGGTTTGAGTTATTGCAAATGGTCAGAAAGCAAAGAAAAGAAGATCTATTCAGATGTTTTACTTGTTGATACGCTTGGTGATCTCCTTTTCTTTTATTCTGTTAGCGATGTCTCATTTGTTGGAGGAAGCTTATTTGACATTGGCGGCCATAATTTAATTGAGCCAGCAATATTGATGAAACCAATTCTTACAGGTCCTAAGCTAGATAATGTTCAAGAGATTGCAGATCAGTTCCGATCAAATCAAGCCATCATTATAGTTAGCAATCATAAAGATCTATCGAACTCTATTATTGATTTATCAGATGATAAAGAAAGATGTAATGAAATGACTAGTAATGCCAAGCAAGTTATTGAGAAAAATAAGGGCTCAAAACAGAAGATTTTACAGTTAATCCAACCACTTATAGAGCTACATTAGCCAGCCATTAATTTGTTCCAAATCTTGAACATTCAATGTTCCTGCGGCTTGTTTGAGTTTCAGAATATTTAAAATATAGTCATATTTACTGATCGCTAGATTTTTCTGAGCTGAGAAGAGTCTTCTTCTCGCATCCAAAACATCGACAGTTGTTCTTGTTCCTACTTCATATCCAGCCTCTGTGGCCTGCAAGGCTGTAGCCGATGACATCACTGATTGCTGAAGGGCTTTTACAGTTGCAATCCCAGAGATAACACCTAGGTATGAGTCTCTTGCAACTTTTGTTGTTTCTCTTGCAACCCGCTCAAGTTTTTCCTTCGAGGCTCTATGCCTAGCAACAGCTTGCTTAACTCTCGATCTAACTTGACCACCGCTGTATAGTGGAAGTGTCATTTGTATTCCTACTCCCTCATTGATATTTTCGGAGTCAGCTGGGCTCAAGGCTCCTCCACTATCAGATCTAAAACTATCTGTGTCAGTATCTCTTCTTGCTGCTTGGACACCAATGGTTGGAAGATGCCCACTTCTTTGTATCTTAATCTCACTTTTCGCAATCTCTACACCGACTTCAGCAGACATGAGACTCAAGTTCTGCTCTAAAGATGTATCAACCCAGTCATTTTCTCTTTGAGGGTTTGGCATGATCAATGGGAGATCATTGCCAGGTTTTTTTAGCTTGCCTGGATAGCTATCCGTGATGGATCTCAAGGACTCTTTTGCAGTGGCTAAGCTTCTTTTTGCAATGATTTCATTGGCAATCGATTGATCATAAGCAGCTTGTGCTTCTTGAACATCTGTAATTGCAATTAAGCCGACTTCAAATCGTTTTTGAGCTTGATCCAATTGTTTTTCAATTGATTGTCTAGCAGCTTGTTCAGCTTCAAGCGTATCCTCTGCAGCCAAAATATTAAAATATGCCGATGCTACTCTGATGATTAGATCTTGCTCTGCAGCCAGATAATCAACCTCTGCTTGAGCAACTGTCTTATTTGCTTTTCTGAGGTTCATCCAGACACCATAATCAAAAATCGTCTGCCTAAGTGTAATATCCCATTGAAGAGTTTCTGATTCTTGAATGAAGTCAGTATTACTAGTTATTACGGTTTCATCTCCTGTGATTGGATTGATGAATTTTTGTTGAAACGTGCTTTGACCATTGACATCACTGTCTGAAAAAGTTGCTGAGCTGCTCAGCTGCGGAAGAATGAGGCTTCGTGCTTGAGGCTTGCTCTCTATAATGGCTTCTTTGTTTGCCAAAGCTTCTTTTATGAAAGGATCATTGATGGTTGCCAATTGATATATTTCTATCAATGAAGCACTTTTGGCACCTAAGCCAAAGGTCAGGAATAAGAGAGGAACTATTACTGCTTTTCTCATGCGACTACTTTCGTAATTCATTTAAATTTAGATTGACCTAATACATCAGGAAGAGGAGTGTTTTTTAACATTTTATCCTCTCCCATGATGTAACGAATTGTAACCCTCTTTTTTGATTCAAATATGAATCAATGATGAATTAGAGAAGAGGGATTAACAACAGTGCAACAATATTGATGATTTTGATCAATGGGTTGATAGCGGGACCAGCGGTATCCTTATATGGATCTCCGACTGTATCACCTGTGATTGAAGCATTGTGTGCCTCAGATCCTTTACCACCACAATGACCATCTTCGACGTATTTTTTTGCATTATCCCAAGCACCACCACCAGTGGTCATTGAAATTGCAACAAATATTCCAGTAACAATCGTACCAATCAAGAGTCCACCAAGTGCTTTAATTCCACCATCTTCTGGCATCATAATATTCATCAGCACAGCCAATACAACCGGTACAAGCACTGGCAGTATTGAAGGGATTATCATTTCCTTGATGGCAGCTTTTGTTAATAGGTCAACACAGTTAGAGTAATCAGGCTTACCTGTGCCTTCCATAATGCCAGGGATTTCCTTAAATTGTCTGCGAACCTCAGTTACGACTGAGCTGGCCGCTCTACCAACAGCTTCCATCGCGAGAGCGCCAAACAGATATGGCACCATCCCGCCAACAAATAGACCAATGATTACAGCAGGATCGTTGAGCATGAATTGAACGGTTTTACCTTCAGATTCTAAGTTTGCAGTAAAGTCAGCAAATAATACCAGCGCAGCAAGACCCGCTGAACCAATTGCATAACCCTTTGTTACAGCTTTTGTTGTATTTCCAACTGCATCTAATGGATCTGTGATACCTCTAATTTCAGAGGGTAATTCTGCCATTTCAGCAATACCACCTGCATTATCAGTAATGGGACCAAATGCATCCAAAGCTACAATCATTCCAGTTAGAGACAACATTGATGTTGCAGCAATAGCAATCCCATAAAGACCACCTAAAGCATAAGCACCCCAGATACTCAAACAAACTGCCAGTACAGGAAGAGCTGTTGACTTCATCGAAACCCCAAGTCCAGCAATGATATTGGTTGCATGTCCAGTAGTTGAAGCCTCAGCAATTTTTTGCACAGGACTATACTCAGTACTGGTATAGAATTCTGTTACCAATACCATAAAAGCAGTCAGGACTAATCCAATGATCGCAGACCAAAATAGGCCCATGTCCATTCCCATCATTCCGGTGATTGGGTAGAAAGCAATTGCAGCAAGTAAACCAGAGATAATCACACCCTTATAGAGCGCTCCCATGACACTGCCACCATCTTTCGCTTTAACAAATAATGCTCCGATTACAGAGGCAACAATTGATACCGCACCCAAAACAAGTGGATACATAACAGCATTAGTTGCTTCTGCACCACTGAAGACCAAACCGCCAAGCAGCATAGTAGCTATGATAGTTACTGCATATGTCTCAAAAAGGTCTGCTGCCATACCAGCACAGTCACCGACATTGTCACCAACATTATCTGCAATAACGGCAGGATTTCTCGGATCATCTTCTGGAATTCCAGCTTCAATCTTACCGACAAGGTCCGCACCTACGTCAGCACCCTTGGTGAAGATTCCTCCCCCAAGTCTTGCAAAAATAGAAATCAGAGAGCCTCCAAAAGCCAATCCGATTAATGCATGCAAACTGTCATCAACAGATACACCAGATGATGTAAGAATGAGGTAGTAACCTGCAATACTTAAAAGACCAAGACCAACTACAAGCAAGCCAGTAACTGCACCGCCTCTAAAGGCCATTGATAGTGCTGCATTCATTCCTTGGTGTGCAGCTTGAGCAGTTCTCACATTTGCTCTGACGGAAATACTCATGCCGATATATCCTGCTAAGCCTGAGAAAACAGCACCAATTGCAAAGCCAATTGCACTTGACCAACCAATTCCACTTATACCCAATAGTATAAATATGACCACTCCAACAATCGCAATTGTGGAATATTGTCTATTTAGATAAGCTTGAGCTCCTTCCTGAATCGCTCCAGCAATTTCTCTCATTCGATCATTGCCATCAGATTCCTTCATGATTTGGAGTGAAAAAACAACTCCACAAACAATTGCAACTATCGAAGCAGATAATGCAATCCATAATGCTTGACCTTCAGTCATCGTGTACTCCTCGTTTAATTCTTATATAGAAGTTTGTTAAAAATTTTTTGGATCATACCATAAATTTTGATTTTAGCCTCTTGGGAACGAGTTTATTTTTTAGTTCACAAAAGACAGGTAAACCATCCTTATAGGGTGGATAACCTTCTCCGCTAATTAATGGCATCATATATTCTTTACAGGCTTTGGTAATACCATAGCCGTTAGAGGTAAAAAATTTCTTAGGCATCATTTTTTCATTATTGGCAACTTTTGATAAATCCGTTGACCCAATTACCCATTTATAGGGTTTATTTGACTTTCGTACGATTGTCATCATTTTTGATTTTTCACCTTTTATGGCTGCTTTGACAGCCATTTCACCCACTGCATAAGCTTGTTTTAAATCGACCTCTGAAGAGAGATGCCTTGCAGATCTTTGAAGATAATCTGCGATTGCATAATGATATTTGTATCCGAGTGACTTTTTTATCATATCTGCAAGAACTGGAGCAACCCCGCCAAGTTGTTTGTGACCGAAGGAGTCTTTGCTTCCAGCATCTGCTAGGAATTTGCCATTTTTATATCTCGCTCCCTCACTTGCCACTATGACGCAATAGCCATTTTGCTTGACTGATTTATCAACATGCTTAAGAAAGTCTTTCTTTTCAAATGGAACCTCTGGAAAGAGAATAATATGGGGTGGATCATTTCTTTTCTTTGATATCAAGCCTCCCGCTGCGGCTATCCACCCTGCATGTCTCCCCATGACTTCTAATATAAAAACTTTGGTTGACGTTTCGGCCATCGAAAGAACATCAAGACTTGCTTCATTTGTTGAAACAGCAATGTACTTGGCAACTGATCCAAAGCCCGGGCATGTATCTGTAATCGGTAAATCATTGTCTATAGTTTTTGGAATCCCGATAGATGCAATTGGAAAACCCATCTCAGAGCCAATCTGAGAAACTTTATGCGCAGTATCCATTGAATCGCCGCCACCGTTATAAAAGAAATAACCAATGTCATGTGCTTTAAAGACCTCAATCAATCGCTCATATTCTCTTCGGTTTTCTTTTATTCCTTTCAGTTTGTATCTTGCAGAGCCAAACGCTCCTCCAGGCGTATATTTTAATAACTCAATTTGTCTTGTTGTTTCATAGCTTGTATCAATTAAATTTTCCTCAAGAGCTCCTAGGATCCCGTTCTTTCCTGCAAAAATTTTTCCTATCTGCTTTGGATATTTCCTTGCTGTTTCAATCACTCCTGCAGCACTTGCATTGATAACTGAAGTCACTCCTCCGGATTGT
>DMGO01000038.1:0-1187 GCA_003449795.1 Gammaproteobacteria bacterium
AATTCGATGCATGAAATCAATTTGAATGTCAGAGCCATATATATCCATATCAAAATCTAGTAAGTGGACCTCTAAAGTCAGTTCAGTCCCATCGACAGTTGGTTTAAATCCTATATTTGCCAATCCATTGTATTCTTTTGTGCCATCTTCAATTATTGCTTTAACACAAAAAACACCTCTTAAGAGTATATCTCGCTTGGAAATATTGATGTTGGCAGTTGGATAGCCGATCGTTCGTCCAATTTGTTTTCCTTTCATAATTTTACCCAAAACCGAGTAAGGTCTTCCAAGCATTTTATTTGCATTCTCAATGTCTTGATCAAGTAGTGATTGTCTTATAGTTGTGCTCGAAATCTTGCTTCCTTGTTGTGTAATGAATTCGACTGCATCAACAGTAAATCCATATTCAAGACCAAGTTCTCTAAGAGTTTCTATGCTACCAGTCCTATTCTTAGCAAAATGAAAATCTACTCCTACCACAACATGTTTTGCATTCAGTTTTTCTATGAGGTGTTGTTTTACAAATTCCAATGGAGTCAAATTTTCCATATCCTGATCAAATGGAGGGCAATAAAGACAATCAATTTCACTCTTTCTAAGATATTGATTCTTTTCCTGTAGTGTAGTCAATTTGGGTTGAGGTTTATCTTTGCTAAAATACTCATTTGGTGAAGGCTCAAATGTAAACAAGATGGAAGAAAGATCTTTCTCTCTTGCAAACTGGGTTGTTCTCCTAATCAATTCTTGATGACCCAAATGAAGACCATCAAACACTCCAATGCATACTGATGATCCTCTATCAAAGCCATGGATTTCATCATTGATTGATTTAAGATTTATCATAGTCGCTTCCTATGCAAAGATAGGATTATTATCTATTTTATAGAGTTGCAAGAAACTCTATCATTCCAAGAACGGCTTCAGTTGATTCAATTCCTTTATTACCTGAACCCTCGCCAGACCTCTCTATGGCCTGCTCCATTGTGTCGCATGTAAGGACACCAAAACCAACTGGAATATTCGATTCTAAACTGACCTTAGTCAGACCTGCCGCTGTCTCAGTTGCAATATAATCAAAATGTGGTGTCGCTCCTCTGACAATTGCACCCAAAGCGATGATTCCATCTGGTTTTTTCTTTTCTGCAACATTCTTGACTGCCAGGGGTAACTCATATGCTCCGGGTACT